>CALWWT010000166.1 GCA_944385325.1 uncultured Clostridia bacterium
CCTGTTCCAGTGCATTTGCCGCCGCTTCTCCGAGTCCTTTCAGTGCAGTAAAGGGCAGACGAATCTTACCGTCTTCGATCTGATAGACGGTTGCTTTGGATTTGTACAGATCAACCGGCAGGAAGGAGTATCCACGGCAGAGCATCTCATTGATAATCAGCAGTGTATCATGTACGTCGTCTTCCTTGGCGCTGCGGTCTTCCATCTCTTTCAACGCAATCAGCCGTTTGCGGGTCGCCTCTTTACCGGCAACCGCAACGTCTGCTTCCAGGTCGCCTCCGCGTACCGTAAAGAAAGAGGCGTAATATTCCAGCGGATAATAAACCTTGTACCATGCAAGCCGTATCGCCGCGATGACGTAAGCCGCCGCGTGTGCCTTCGGGAACATGTACTTGATTTTCAAACAGGAATCAATATACCATTCCGGTACATTGTGATCCCGCATATCCTGTTTCATTTCCTCAGTCAGCAGTTTGGGTGCCTTACCCTTACGGGTGATCTCCATGATCTTAAATGCCAGCTTAGGTTCCAAACCTTTATGCAGCAGATAGGTCATGATCGAGTCACGGCAGCCGATAACCTCCGAAATGGTACAGGTACCGTCTTTGATCAATTCCTGCGCATTTCCCAGCCATACGTCGGTCCCGTGCGACAGACCCGATATCTGGAGCAAATCGGAGAACTTGGTCGGATGACACTGCAAAAGCATCCCACGGACAAACGGCGTGCCCATCTCAGGCAGAGAAAGGGTTCCGGTTTCCGAGAAAATCTCTTCCGGTGTAACGCCGAGCGCTTCGGTGGAATAAAAGAGCGAGTAAATCTTCGGGTCACTCATGGTAATCTGCATAACCTTGATGCCGGTGTTATCCTCGATATGCTTATACAGTGTCGGAACTTCGTGTCCCAGCTCATCCAGTTTCAGGATGGTATCATGCAGTGAATGGAAATCAAAGTGGGTAGTCAGAATATCACTGTCCGCCTTATCAGCCGGATGCTGAATCGGCGTAAAATCATATACATCGTAGTCAGACGGGATAACGACCATGCCGCCCGGGTGCTGACCGGTCGTCCGCTTGACGCCTTCGCATCCTTTGGCAAGACGCAGTTCTTCTGCCTTGTGGGCGACTTTGCCGCGTTCCTGCAAATAGTTCAGTGCGTAACCAAACGCCGTCTTCTCTGCAACGGTCGAAATCGTACCTGCCTTGAAGACGTGGTCGGAACCGAACAGTTCTTCGGTATACCGATGGACATAAGACTGATATTCACTTGAAAAGTTCAGGTCGATATCAGGCTCTTTATCGCCGTCAAACCCCAGGAAGGTTTCAAACGGAATGTCATGTCCGTCCTGATTCATCCGGGTGCCGCATTCCGGGCAGTCCTTTGCAGGCAGGTCAAAACCGGAACCACAGCTGCCGTCGGTGATAAATTCGCTGTGCTTGCACTTCGGGCATACATAGTGCGGTACCAGCGGATTAACCTCCGAAATACCGGCCATATGCGCGACGAACGACGAACCAACCGAACCACGCGAACCAACCAGATAACCATGCTGTTCGGAATAATAAACCAGCTTCTGCGCAATCATGTACAAGACCGCGAACCCGTGCCGGATAATCGAATCCAGTTCCCTTTCCAGCCGTTTTGCGACTAGTTCGGGCACCGGGTCACCGTAAATTTCCTTTGCACGCGCCCAGGTAATCCGCTGCAAGTCTTCTTCAGAACCGGCGATACTGGGCGGATAAGTTCCCTTAGGAATCGGGCGGATATCATCCTCGATCATATCGGCGATCTTGTTGGGATTGGTGACAACCACCTCATACGCCTTATCGGGACCCAAGTAGGCAAATTCATCCAGCATTTCGTTAGTCGTGCGGAAATAGAGCGGTGCCTGGTTATCGGCATCCTTAAATTTCATGCCGGCAAGCAGGATGGTGCGAAAAATCGCGTCTTCCGGTTTCATAAAGTAAACGTCACCGGTCGCGACAACCGGCTTATTCAGCTTTTCTCCAATCCGCAGAATGGTTTTGTTATATTCCATCAGCTGGTTGCGATCCTCTGCCCTGCCAGCTTCAATCATAAACTCATTGTTGCCCAGCGGCTGGATTTCCAGATAATCATAAAAGGATGCAATATCGCACAGTTCCTCAAACGTTTTTCCTTCGACAACCGCCTGGAACAGTTCACCCGCTTCACAGGCGCTGCCGATCAGCAGACCTTCCCGGTGCTTCATGATTTCACTTTTAGGTGTCCGCGGACGCCGGTAGTAATACTTGACGTGTGCACAGGAAACCAGCTTGTACAGGTTTTTCAGCCCGACTGCGTTTTTGACCAGTAAAATCTGATGGTAGGATTTGAGCTGTCTCGGGTCGCCGCTGGTCAGCGAACCATTCAGCTGGTCAAGGGAATGCAGCCCTTTTTCCTCGGTCATTTTTTTGACCATCTGGGCAAAAATCAGTGCAAGGGTCGATGCGTCATCGCAGGCACGGTGATGATGGAACTCCTCCAGCCCGAGATGCTTTGCAATGACATCCAGCTTGTATTTTCCAAGTTCCGGATACAGACTCCGTGCAATCGTCAGGGTATCAACGCTGGTATTCTCCACCGTTACGCCATGCC
The DNA here is from genome assembly GCA_944385325.1 of uncultured Clostridia bacterium. Lineage (GTDB taxonomy): Bacteria > Bacillota > Clostridia > Oscillospirales > Ruminococcaceae > Faecivivens. Next base: position 2,617 of record CALWWT010000166.1, read on the forward strand.
GGCTGGCTGCTGCCCGGATAAAGGACATGTCAAAGGAAGCATTGTGCGCAACCAGCGGTCTGTCTCCAACAAATTCCAAAAACTTCCGCAGTGCTTCTTCCTCTTTCGGCGCGTCGGCAACCATCTCATCGGTAATACTGGTCAGCTGGACGATTTTTTCCGGAATCGGCTTTTCCGGATTGACAAAAGTATTAAAACTTTCCTTTATTTCACCGCCTGCAAACAGTACCGCACCGATCTCGGTCAGACGCTCGGTTGCAGCGCTCAGTCCGGTCGTCTCAACGTCAAAGACAACAAATTCACCGTCCAGCGGTGTTTGGGCTTCCCCATGTACTGCATTTTCACAGTCGTTTACAAAATAGTCTTCTACTCCGTAAATTAGTTTCAGATTGCTTCCGCCCTTGCGCACGCCATCCAGTGCAGCAACCGCGTCCGGATATGCCTGTACAACGCCGTGGTCGGTAATCGCGACCGCCCTGTGTCCCCAACGGGCAGCAGTCTTGATAATATCCGATACCTCTGCTACCGAGTCCATCGAGGACATTTTGGAGTGGCAATGCAGTTCAACACGCTTTTCAGGTGCCTCATCCATCTTCGGGATTTTTTCTACAACCATGATATCATACGGCGTGATCGAGATTTCACGGTCATATTTATCGTCGACAACATCGCCGCGTACAATCACTGTTGCACCCGGCTTAAGCATGTCATAACGTTCCCGGTTGCGGGCATCGTCAATGATCTTCATATTATTGGAAGAAGTGTAATCGCTGAAAGAATAGGTCAGAATAACCTTGCTGCCGTCCCTGGTATCCCGCGATTCAGACGCAAAAATATCGCCCCAGACAACAACCGTTCCGCTGGCGACATTGACCTCACGAAGCGGAGTTGGTGACTGGGTGATCTTCTTGCCTTTGATCAGCGTTGCATTTTCCTTAATGTGCAGATCAGCAAAATTGATGGTGACCGCGGTCGGCTCTTTTACGCCGGAATCCCGGCGCTGGAACCCGCCTCTGCCGCCAAAACCGTTAAATCCGCCCGAAGATGCAGCCGGACGTGGTGCGGGTCTTGACTGTTCAGGCGAAGCAGGCGGCGCGATCATGGGTGGCGGCGGTGTATAATCCTCCGCACGCAACGTCGTAACCCCCTCAAACGAAACGGTTACTGCCAAGCTGAAATGCTCATGGACGATCTTTTCAATCTCCCGTCCGACATGCGCTGCTTCCAGGATCTGCAAACCGCCATGCCCCAGGTTGATATGCAAAACCTCTCCGTCAAAACTTGCGGTAGCGTCATCAAAAAAGCCGTTGACCACACTGCTGCGGGTTTTCAGCTCTTCGATAATCGACGGCATCATTTCTGCCGAAAAGAGGCTTGGAAGATATTTCATCTGTATTTTAAACAGGCTCAGCCCCGTTTTCCGCAGCACTTCCGACTGACAATCCCAGACCTCCCGGGTTCCGATGTACTTTTCACTTTTGACCTCAACATAGATATGCTGAGATTTTTCATCTGCTGTCAGCGTAAGGATCTCGGCGCTGTCAAACAGCGTCAGAAACGGCTCTTTCAGATAACAGCCGAATATTTTCAGAAAATTGCAACCAGGCAACTCATTCCATCCTTTCCCGGTGTCAGAGTGTCTCTATCTCTTTCATCAGCTCGTCCACAATCTGGTCTTCCGGTACGGTGCGCAGAACCTGTCCCTTTTTAAACAGAACGCCGCATCCGTTGCCGCCGGCAACACCGATATCTGCTTCTTTCGCCTCACCGGGTCCGTTGACAACACAGCCCATACAGGCGACAGTGATGTTCTTATGAACCGACGCAAGCCGCCGTTCCACTTCATTTGCAAGTCCGATCAGATCAATTCTCGTCCGTCCGCAGGTCGGGCAGGAAATCAGCCGGGCATACCCGGTATCATACCCAAGCCCGGTCAGGATATCACGCGCCGCATAAATCTCCTTGACCGGCGAATCGGTCAGCGATACCCGGATGGTATCGCCGATTCCGTCCAGCAGAAGGCTTCCAATTCCGGCAGACGATTTGATCAGCCCCATCCGCTCGGTACCGGCTTCGGTTACACCAAGGTGCAGCGGGTAAGAGCAGCACTGCGCCAACATCCGGTAAGCCTTGACCATTGTCGGAACGCTGGTGGACTTAAGGGAGAGTACGATCTGGTCAAAATCGTATTTTTCCAGCAATCGCATATGATAAAGACCGCTTTCGACCAGCGCTTCGGCAGTCGGTCCGCCAAATCTGGCAAGAATCTCCTTTTCTACAGAGCCGGAGTTGACACCAATACGGATCGGTACCCCTTTATTCCGGCAGGCATCCGCTACAGCTTTGACATGGTCATCCGACCCGATATTGCCAGGATTGATACGGATTTTATCAATCCCCGCCTCCAATGATTCCAGCGCAAGCCGATAGTCAAAATGAATATCCGCTACCAGCGGGACCGAAACCGCTTCCTTGATCTTCGGGATCAAAGAAACCGCGTCATGGTCAGGAATCGCCACCCTGATAATTTCACAGCCGGCTGCCTCCAGTTCCCTCGCCTGACGGACATTGCCTTCGATATCGGTGCTGGGGACATTCAGCATCGATTGGATATAGATTTTCCCATCGCCAAGCGTCAGATTTTTGAGCCGGACTGGGGTAACTTTACGCATAAACAAACGCTCCTTTTTCTGTCTGACGGTACGGTACCGTACCCATCCTGACAAATTCAGACATCTATCATTATATTATATCATCTGCGAATCAGATTGACAATATCCTGATAGGAAACAAACACAACCAGCAAAATGACCAGCACAAACCCGGCAAAATGGACATACGCTTCATATTCCGGCTTGATTCTTCTCCGGGTCACCGCTTCAAACAGCAAAAATACCAGCCTTCCGCCATCCAGTGCCGGAATCGGCAGTATATTGAAAATACCGACGTTTACGGTAATAAATGCAAACAGGTTCATGACCGTTGACAATCCAGCTTTAGTCGCTTCACCGACTGCCTGCGCCGTTCCAATCGGTCCCGAAAGATCGGATATCGCCGCCTGGCCGGTCACCAGCTGACCAATCGAAATCCAGATCAGCCGTCCGATGGAAGCGGTTTTGCCAAGAGAATACCCAAGCGTATTGATCAGTCCGCGCTGTTGGCCAACGACCTTGAAATCAATTACAAGGGTTCCATTTTCTTTTGTGAAAACGACATTTTCCAGCAAAACCTTTTTCCCATCCCGGCGGACCGTCATATCCACAACCCCGTCTTCATCAGTGGAAAGAGCAAAAATGATATCACTGTCCACCCACATTCTGCGACCGTTGATATGGGTAATCTCGTCGCCAGCCATAAGACCGCTCGCCTCAGTCGAAGCACCTTCCGAAAACTCGGCAATCGTCGTGGAAGCCAGTGTCTTGTTTGGAATGGTCAGCGACAGAATAATTACAAAGCCCAGCACCAGATTCATCACCGCTCCGGCACAGACGATAATCATCCGTTTCCATACCGCCTGATTGCAGAAAGCTCTCGGGTCACCCGACTGGTCACTCTCACCTTCCATCGCAACAAACCCGCCGATCGGAAACAGACGAAGTGAATACCGCGTCTCCTTTTTGCCAAACCGCAAAAGGGTCGGTCCCATTCCGATGGCAAATTCATTGACTTTCACACCGCACAGCCTTGCAGCAAAAAAATGACCGCATTCATGAATAATAATGATTGCGGCAAAAATCAACAGCGTAAGCAGAATACTTTTCATGTGACCTCCCGAAATCAGATTTTGCGCAAAACAAACTCCCGTGCCTGCTTTTCAGCAGCAAGAATATTCTCCAGCGTGACCGGTCCGTCACACCGTTCACCCAATACCTCACTGACCAGGTCGCCGATCTGCAAAAAGCTGACCTTTCCTTTCAAAAACAGTTCCACCAGCAGTTCATTTGCCGAATTGACCAGCGTCGGATACAGTCCGCCGCGCGAAATCGCTTCAAGCGCCGCTTTCAGACAGACAAACGTCTCCAGGTCAGGCTTAAAAAAGGTCAGTTTTCCATAATCAGTCAGGCTCAGCCGACCGGTCGGGCAGGCAGTTCGTTCGGGATAGGTCAGCGCGTACTGGATCGGGATCTTCATATCCGGTACCCCCAGCTGACCAATGACCGAATAGTCGTCAAACTCTACCAGCGAATGAATGACGCTCTCCCGGTGGACAACCACTTCGATCTGCTGTGGACGTACACCGAACAGATGCACAGCCTCGATAACTTCCAGACCTTTGTTCATCAGCGTTGCCGAGTCAATGGTAATCTTTGCGCCCATGCTCCAGTTGGGATGCTTAAGCGCACGTTCTGGCGTAATCTCCTCCAGTTCTTTTCGGGTCATGCCAAAGAACGGACCACCCGATGCCGTTAAGAGTATTTTATTCAAATGGCAGTGCCGGTATCCTTCCAAACACTGAAAAATTGCAGAATGTTCCGAATCAACCGGGAAAATCCGGACCTCTTTTTCAGCCGCACACTTCATGACCAGCTCACCGCCGGTGACCAGCGTTTCTTTATTCGCCAGTGCCAGTGTATTTCCAGCCTCAATCGCTGCCAGTGTCGGGCGAAGACCAATCATACCCATCACCGAGTTGAGGACGATTCCCGCATTCGGATCACCTGCCAGTTCGCAAAGCCCGTCAATACCGGTCAGCACCTCCACATCCAGATCACGGACACGGGTACAAAAGCTCTGATAGTGCGCCGGGTCGGCAATACAGACCCGTTTCGGCTGAAAAGCACGCACCTGTTCTTCAAGCAGCTGCTCACTGCGATTAGCAGCCAATGCATAAACGTTAAACCCGTTCGCCTGGCAGACATCCAGCGCCTGGGTCCCGATCGAACCGGTCGAGCCGAGTATTGTTACATTTTTTTCCATTATACAATCTTTCCTTTCTCGAATGGTCCCTTATGGAAAAGCAGCCCCGGTACAGATGGTCTGTCCGGGGCTCCGTTTCAGTTGACAATTGTCATAATGGGGAAATACTGTAAAATCAGGTAGATGGTCGGTGCAACAAACAAAAAGCTGTCAAACCGATCCATCACGCCGCCGTGTCCTGGCATAATCTTTCCAAAATCCTTGATACCCGTCTGCCGCTTGACGACTGACGCCATCAGATCCCCGACTATGCTGACCAGCGAACAAAAAATCGAAATAACCGCAATCGTTCCCCAGGAAAACATCATCTGTACACCATGCAGATGCAGCTGGTACTGTTGATATCCAAAACAGGTCAGCATAAAGAAGATGCAGCAGCCAACCACGCCGCCAATTGCACCCTCGATCGTTTTGTGAGGGCTAATGAGCGGCGCCATCTTATGGCGTCCAAACGCACGCCCGGCAAAATACGCGCAGGAATCCGAAATCCACGCTGCTACACAACACAGCAGCACATACAAAATCCCATGTGAATACCGGTCACGCATCAGAATAATACTGGACAGAGCAGTCGGAACGACCAGCGAAATGAAAAATGATATCGCTACCTCTTCAAACCGGATATCGTTATGGTAAAGCAGCAGCGAACCAAACATCAAGATAAAATACACAAGAGTCACATAAACCTGCATCCCATGTATCCGCAAGGTACTGAAAAACGGGACGACCAGCGCGTAACCCAGTGAAAAAACAAGCAGCGCTTTGGACTTGACATAGCCGGTTGCGTGCAGCAACTCAAATACAGCCATTGCACTGATAAGCGAAACAGCTATATTCAGTACAAATGTCTCGTAAAAAGCGAATACACCCGCCAGAATTACCAGAGCAACCGCAGCGGATATCATGCGTTGTTTCATCAACAAAACCTGCCTTTCTGCCGGAACTCAGCCCTGTCCGCCCGTAAGACCACCAAACCGCCGTGAACGGCTGCCATACTCCTCCAAAGCGGCATCAAGGGTAGCCGGTTTGAAATCCGGCCATAATACGTCGGTCAAAACGTATTCCGCGTAGGCACACTGCCAGATCAGGAAATTGGACAATCTGAACTCTCCACTTGTGCGAATAATCAGATCGATATCCGGAATCCCATCGGTATACAGATAGCTCGAAAAGCAGGCTTCGTCCACCTGTTCCGGTGATACCTTTCCAGCCTGCACATCCTGAGCCAACAGCTGGGCAGCACGGGCAATCTCTGCCCTTCCGCCATAATTGATGGCAAGAATCAACGTCAACCCGGTCGCATCGCGGCTCTTTTCCTCTGCACGCTGCATCTTTGCCCGGATATCATCGTCAAACGCTGAACGATCTCCGATAAACCGGACACGGATGTTTTCTTTAGCGTAACCGTCCATCTCATTGAGATAGGAACGAAGCAGCTCAATAATGGAATCTACCTCGTCTTTGGGGCGCTTCCAGTTCTCAGTCGAAAAGACATAAGTCGTCAGATATTTCAGCCCGATTTTATTTGCATAACGGGCAATATCCTTGAAGGTGGCAGCACCTGCCTTATGTCCCAGCTTCCGCGGCAGACCACGCTTTTTCGCCCAGCGTCCGTTGCCGTCCATTATAATACCGACATGCGCCGGCAAATTAGCATGCTGCATCATCAGATCTCCTGGATCTCTTTGATCTTCTTATCCGACATGACATCAGCTTCCTTGACGTATTTATCGGTGACTTTCTGAATTTCCTTTTCAGCTTCCTTTACGTCGTCCTCTGTGATCTCGTTATTCTTCTTCATCGCCTTGATTTTATCCATCGCGTCACGGCGGATATTGCGCAGAGCGACTTTGCCGTCCTCGGTCATTTTGTGGATTTCCTTGGCAAGCTCGTTACGGCGTTCAGATGTCATGGGCGGGAAGATCAGACGGATAACGGTGCCGTCATTGTTGGGATTGATGCCCAGATCGGAAGCCTGGATCGCCTTCTCGATGCTCTTGAGTGTGGAACGGTCCCAGGGAGAGATCATCAGCGTACGCGGATCGGGAACGCTGATCGCTGCCATCTGGTTAAGAGGGGTGGGAGTACCATAATATTCAACTGTGATCCGATCAAGAACTGCGGGGTTCGCACGTCCGGCACGGATGGTATTAAAGTTGGAGCTGAGCGCAGCCAGTGCTTTCTGCATCTTGCCTTCTGATTTTTTGATTTCTTCTTTGGTAGTCATGGAAATACCTGCCTTTCAAAAAATAATTTATTCAGGGAGCACAAGAGTGCCAATATTTTCTCCGCTTACTGCGCGGACAATATTCTGCGGGTCGGTAAGGTCAAATACCAGCATCGGAAGATGGTTATCCTTACACATCGAAGCTGCCGTCGCGTCCATAACGCCCAGTCCTTTAGCCAGAACCTCGCTGACAGTCAGGCTGTCATATTTGACAGCATCTTCAAATTTATGCGGATCCTTGTCATATACGCCGTCAACCATGGTTGCCTTGAAGACAACATCAGCGTTGATCTCAGCCGCACGCAGTGAAGCAGCCGTATCGGTTGAGAAGAACGGGTTGCCGGTTCCACATCCGAATACCACGACACGCCCTTTTTCCAGATGGCGCACAGCACGGTTGCGGATATAAGGCTCGGCAACCTGCTGCATTGAGATAGCGGTCTGCACACGGACGTCTACGCCCAGATGTTCCAGCGCATCCGCAACAGCAAGCGCGTTCATCGCGGTGCCCAGCATACCGATATGATCCGCACGGGTACGATCCATCGAACCGGAACTGCGACCTCTCCAGAAGTTGCCGCCGCCGACTACGACAGCAATCTGAGCGCCAAGCGCAGCTGCATCCCGAATTGCCTCGCAGATCGGATTGATAATATCATAATTCAGACCGAATTTCTGATCACCGGCAAGTGCCTCACCGGACAGCTTGAGCAAAATACGGTTATATTTCAGATCCATAGGTTTCTTCCTCTCAAACATACTTGTATTTCTCCCTTATTTTACATGATAATTTGCATATTGTAAAGAGAAAGTTTGTAAACATTCCAAAATCAAAACCTGCCGGGGGATACCAACTGCCAAGGGTTGACCTTTTTTTGCAAATGCGGTAGAATATACTATATATTACCTCAAATCATGAAAACACTACTTCTTCTTTTTGAAAGGATGACTGCATAATGACAATCATCTCTCCGTCTCTGCTCGCGGCTGACTTTTCACGCCTTGACCGGGAACTGGAACGAATCACCAATGGCGGTGCACAGTGGCTGCATCTGGATGTTATGGACGGAATTTTTGTGCCCAATATTTCTTTTGGCATCCCGGTAATCCAGTCGCTGCGGAAAATATCTTCCCTGACTTTTGATGTGCATCTGATGATTCAGGAACCGCTTCGTTATGTCCAGGCTTTTGCAGATGCTGGCGCAGATGTGCTGACTTTCCATCTGGAAAGCAGCTCTGACCCGGATGCAACAATTGAAGCCATCCACCGCTGTGGTATGAAGGCGGGTATTTCCATCAAACCTGGTACGCCGGTTGAGGCGGTATTTCCTTATCTGAACCAGCTGGAGCTGCTGTTGGTGATGAGTGTTGAACCCGGTTTTGGCGGTCAGAAATTCATGCCGGAATGCCTGGACAGAATCCGCGCGCTTCGTCAGAAAGCACCCGGGCTGGACATCAGTGTTGACGGCGGCATCAATGCACGGACCGGTGCAGACTGCCGTGAAGCAGGTGCAAATGTCCTGGTTGCAGGCTCTTATGTATTTGGAGCAGAAGACCCGGCGGCTGCGATTGCTTCCCTTCAATAACAGGAGCTTACTATGGGGCGTAAAATCAAGCATTATTCTTCCGGATACCAGATCCGCCGCAAAAAGCAGCGGAGGTTAATTGAAAGCGTCGTTTTTGGTCTTTTGCTGGTATTCCTGGTTTTTGTCGGTTATGCCGGTGCACGCGCGCTTAACGAGATGCGGCTGGAGCAGCAGACAAACGAATCCTCAGTAACACAGAGTGAAAATTCCCTGCCGGATAACAGCAGTTCCTCTATGGAAGGGTCTTCCTTGCCGCCTTCCGATACAGATACAGAAGGCGAATCGGAGAGTGAAGAGACCGTTTCAGGGTCAGAAAATAACAGTAAAGCGGAAGCACTTTACACTGAGTACGGCGATGCGGAAGGCTGGTATGAGCCTGTAAAGGAAAATCTCTTTACACTATATGGAGCCGCAGCTGCCGCTTATATCCCGCTTCCCGATATTCCAAAATCGGCTGATACCGAGCCGTTGCAGGCGATGACCATGCCGTTGGAAACGGCGCTTTCTGCCGATGCAGTAACCGGTTTTCTGGATAGTATCGACACTGAAAAATACAATGCGGTCGTTATTCCGCTCAAGGATTCAGACGGTATGATCTATTACGCAACCGGCGCTTCCCTCGCCTACTCCTGCGGCGCAGTTTCCAATCAGCAGGTTGATCTGGAAACAGTAATCACCGCAATCAAAAGCAGAGGTCTGAAACCGGTCGCGTCTATTTACTCGCTGCATGACCATACCGCTGCCCATACGAGTTATGGAACCTCCTATTTCTGGATGAACGATGGTTCCACGACCTGGCTGGACGCCAAGGTCATTAACGGCGGTCAGCCGTGGATGAACCCTTATTGCAGCGCGACAATCGATTATCTGACAGCGATCGCGTCGGAATTGGATCAGGCTGGATTTGTCGATCTGATCGTTTATGGCAACCAGTACCCTGATTCCACTCTTCAGCAAAAACTGGGGCTTGGTGAAACCGGCGGCGTTTCAACGACAGATCAGCTTCAGGCGGTTCTTCAGGCAATGCAGCAGGCAGCTCCGGGACTTCGGGTAGTGCCTGCCTATCAGGGAGCCTGCTATACTGAGGGTGTCAATACTCAGGTATATACCGCAACGCCGAATGTATTTACCTTTACACCCAGCGCACCGATCATTGGAAGTGATCTTTCGATTCTTGACCTGGTAACGGCCGAAGTTTCAACGCTGATGCCGGTCATAGATTCTGAGGAAATGATCGATGGTCTGACCAGTCGCGGCATTACATCTTACATTCTGCAATAACAAGCAAAATATGACCCGGCAGTTCCCTCCCCTATCGGAGGTGCCGGGTCATATTTTTTATGGGATTATCCGAGAAGCTGTTTCAAATCCTGCTCAGGAGTTGTAATCGGCGCAAGTCCGAAGTTTTCCGAAAGGTACTGCAGCACTGCCGGAGACACAAACGCGGGCAGAGACGGACCAAGGCGGATGTTTTTCACACCAAGGTAAAGCAGTGTCAGCAGGATGCAGACCGCCTTCTGCTCATACCAGGACAGCACCATCGACAGCGGAAGTTCATTGATACCGCAGCCAAACGCCTCTGCAAGCGCCGACGCGATCTGAATAGCGCCATAAGCGTCGTTGCACTGACCGATATCCAGCAGCCGCGGAATACCGCCGATTGTTCCGAGGTCAAGGTCATTGAAGCGGTATTTGCCGCAGGCAAGGGTCAGGATAACGGTATCCGAAGGTGTATTTTTGACAAACTCGGTGTAATAGTTGCGCCCTGTTCTCGCGCCATCGCATCCGCCTACCAGGAAGAAATGACGGATCGCGCCCGACTTCACCGCCTCGACAACCTTATCCGCAAGCGAAAGCACAGTAGCATGTCCAAATCCTGTGGTAACGGTTGTGCCGCCATTTACGCCTGCAAAGGTAGTTGGTTCAGCATATCCGCCAAGTTCAAGCGCTTTCTCAATCAGGGGAGTAAAATCCTTATCCTCACCAATGTGGGTGGTATCGGGATAGGATACCGCACCAGTTGTAAACACACGGTCACGGTAACTGTCCTTGGGCGGCATCAGGCAGTTGGTCGTGAAAAGGATCGGAGCCGGAACAGATGCGAATTCTTTTTGCTGATTCTGCCAGGCGGTACCGAAGTTGCCTTTCAGATGCGCATACTTTTTCAGTTCAGGATAGCCATGCGCCGGAAGCATTTCACTGTGAGTATAAATGTTGATACCCTTTCCTTCGGTCTGTTCAAGGAGCAATTTGAGGTCGTGGAGATCATGACCGGTTACAATAATAAACGGACCTTTTTCAATCGTCATACTGACCTTGGTCGGAACCGGGTTGCCGTAACTTTCGGTATTGGCTTTATCCAGCAGCTCCATGCAGCGCAAGTTTACCTTGCCGGTTTCCATAACAACCGGCAGAAGTTCTTCCATTCCAAAGTCTTCGCCCAGCACCGCCATTGCACGGTAGAAAAACGCGTCCACTTCCGGGTCGGTATATCCCAGCACAGCGGCATGCCATGCGTACGCCGCCATTCCGCGTACACCAAACAGAATCAACGATTTCAGAGAACGGATATCTTCCTGCGCTTCCCAGATTTTGCGAAGGTCGTAATCTTCCGTCCGTCCGCAAGGTGCGCCGCAGACTGCACAATCCGGAACCAGCTTCTTTTTCTCCTGATGGGCACGCTCGATCAGCCGGTCAAGTTCCGCATCATTAAAGTCAACATTGGTAATAGTGGCAAACAGCCCTTCCAGCATCACTTTACGGGCTGTTTCATCCGGAATGGTATTCTGTGCTGCCCGGGCAAGCCCGATCAGCGCTCCGGTCAGTTCATCCTGCTTTTGGGCGGTTGAAGCCTTTTTGCCGCAGACACCGGCTGCCTTGGTGCAGCCGCCGCATCCGGTCTGTTCACACTGAAAACAAAACATCTGATTTTCCATGCAAATTCTCCTTTGAGTAAAAATTTTAATCTTTCGATTGCCAATGATCTTTATGCTCAGCGGTCAATGATTCTGCCATCGGTCGAGATGGTCACAACCTGCCAGGGAATAAAACGTCCGCTTGCTTTGAGCGCATTTTTCGCGGCATTTTCGATCTTACCGCAGCAGGGCACTTCCATCCGGACAATGGTCAGGCTTTTGATCTCATTATTTTTGAGGATGGCGGTCAACTTTTCGGTGTAGTCTCCTTCATCCAGTTTTGGGCATCCGATCAGCGTGACCCGTCCACGGATAAACTGCTCATGAAAATCACCATACGCATATGCGGTACAGTCAGCTGCGATCAGCAGATTGGCACCATTAAACCAGGGTGCATTGACAGGGGCGAGCTTGATCTGAACCGGCCATTGGGAAAGACAGCTGGGTCTTGCCGCCGGTGCCTGTGGTTCAGATGTACGCGGCTGAAAGGTTTGTAGCCTCGACCCAGGGCAGCCGCCCTGATGAGCAGATGCAGCCTGCTGTTTTGCGGCAAGGACTGCCGCTTCATTATAGGGCGCCGCTTCCCGCTCCTCAAAGGTAATCGCACCGACCGGGCATGCAGGCAGGCAGTCACCCAATCCGTCACAGTAATCCTCACGGGAGAGGTGTGCCTTTCCGTTTTGCATGACGATGGCGTTTTCATGGCAGGCAGCGGCACAGGCACCGCAGCCGTTGCATTTTTCCTGATCGATATGAATGATTCTGCGTTTCATAAGCATTTTCCTTTCTGTTTTTTGGTCGGTGGTATTGTGAGCCGGAAGTTTTTTATCCGGGCTTGACTTTCTGCGATTATTTTACTATACTCAGGGCAAAATGTATGTTGGAAATCCAACAAAAAACCGACGGCTGGCTGGAAAAACCTGCTGTCGGCATAAAATGTCATATTGTAATAATTGGAGGTTTAAGCATGATTGCGCAGTATATGGAAAAACTGCAAAGCTGTCCGCTCTTTGCAGGTGTCGCATCCGATGAACTGAATGCCGTACTGGGTTGTCTCCAGGCAAGGGTCATCCGGGTCAAGCGCGGTCAGATCGTCTTCCAGGAAGGAGAACCGGCTGATCAGGTCGGAATAGTCCTGTCCGGATGGGTGCAGATTGTCCGGGATGATTACTTCGGCAACCGTTCCATTATCGGCAGAGCAGAACCAGGTCAACTGTTCGGCGAGGCATTCGCCTGCGCCGGTACACAAATGCAGGTAAGTGTCCTAGCGGCAGAAGATGGTGAGATCATGCTTGCAAACTGCCGCAAGGTGCTGACCCTGTGCAAAAACAGCTGCTCATTCCACAACACCATTATCTATAACCTGCTGCAAATCGTCGCACGCAAAAACCTGATGCTCAGCCGAAAGCTGGAAATCCTTTCCCAGCGTTCCACCCGTGAAAAACTGATGCAGTATCTCCTCGAGGAAGCGGGCAGCGCCGGAAGCAGCGAATTTACCATTCCTTATGACCGTCAGGGACTTGCAGACTTTCTCGGCGTAGAAAGAAGTGCCCTATCCGCTGAAATCAGCAAAATGCGTGCCGCTCAGCTGATCGAATGCCGGAAAAATTGGTTCAAGCTTCTTCCGCAGGAGAAGTGACCGTTTTGGATGCCGCTTTTCTGCGGTGCTTTTTGAGCAGCAAAACGGCAAGCGCGGCATCTGTACGCCGTACCCGGACGCGATAACAGGCTTTTTCCCTGATAAACAACACGCCGACACCTGAAACACGGTACGGAATCCCGGCATGATGCAGGATTGCCGCAATCTGCTGCTGAAGTTTCGGGCTGTCTCCAGAATAAATGGTTGTCCACATGATGTGCCCTCCTTTTTGCCTTCAGTATAGCATTTTTATCAAAACGGTGCAAGCCGATATGGATTTTCTGAGGTAAACTGGTTGAAAAAGAAGTCGTTCATGTGTATAATAAGAATGTAAAGGCTCGAATCAGCAGAAATTGCAGCTGATGCCGCAAATTCATTCCGAGGGAGGACACTTTTTTGAATACCCAGTATCTGCGCTATGCAGTTGAAGTTGAAAAGACAGGCTCGATTACCCGTGCTGCACAGAATCTGTACATGGGACAGCCCAACCTCAGCAAGGCAATCCGCCAGCTGGAACAGGATATTGGAATTACGATCTTCAATCGAACCGCCAAAGGTGTGGAAGTGACACGGAAAGGCGCTGAGTTTCTGGCATATGCCTCTACCATCCTTTCCCAGATCGATGAACTGGAAACCCTTTATCATTCTTTCCAGCATGGCTGCCTGGAAATGCGCATTGGCGTCCCGCGGGCAACCTATATCAGTGACGCTTTTACCCGGTTTGTCAGCAGCCTGACCGATGAAGAACAGCTATCGATCGAATACCACGAAAGCGATCCGCTCGGGATTCTCCGGTATTTTTCGGAAGATGAACTGGATATTGGGATTGTCCGGTATCAGCTGATGAATGAAAAGTATTTCGTTTCATCCATTGCCAGCCACAAGCTGCACTCTGAGCTGTTGTGGGAATTTGAAATGAAAATCCTGATGTCAAAAAATCATCCCCTTGCAAGTCTCAATGAGATTCCCTACCATATGCTTTCCGGCTGCATCGAAATTGTTCAGGGTGATAACCGTGAGTCTCCGATCGCACTGTCGGAATTCTCGCCGCAGGCCCGTATGCCCAAACCTGCCAAAAGGATCTTTATTTATGAACGCGGCAGCCAGTTTGACCTGTTGGAAAGTATCCCTTCCAGCTTTATGTGGGCTTCTCCGATCCCACAAGAAATTCTAGAGCAGAAACAGCTGGTTCAGCGTCCCTGTCTGACCCGTGTCAATATCTGCCGGGATGTGGTGGTTTATCCTGCCGGTCATGTTCTCAATGGATATGAACAGCGCTTTCTTGCCGCTGTGAGGGATAATATCCGACAATTCAGCCGATGATTCTATATAATCCGCCCCGCCTTAAAAAGGCGGGGCGTCAGGCTGTCGATAAAGTCAATCGCTCGTCCTCTTTTTCAGCCATTGCCGCGGCAAGCGGCAATGGCTGCGTTTTTTATGGGATTGCGCGCTTACGCGCGCCCAGGGCAGGCTTTCCCAGAAAGCCGTACAGTTTGCTGGCAAACTGTCTGGTTCGCAACGCGAACCGTCCGCCCCTGGACCT
>CALWWT010000167.1 GCA_944385325.1 uncultured Clostridia bacterium
GATTGCCCCTTCCCTCTTTACTCTGTTATTATACCGGATGAACGCCGTTGGCCTGGTCGGCACGGGCACCGTCAATGCCATATTTGGCGTTGCGGCGGGCTTCAAAGAACTTGGGTGCGACCTTCGGGAACATCGCATAGGTCAGCACATCCTCGTCCTGTTCCATCCATTCCGCACATTCTTTGCGCAGGGTCTCCAGCTCAGGAGCAAGAGTGTCAGCAAAACGGCAGGTAATGATCTCTGCATCACCGCAGACCTTCTTCTGGAACTCAGGATCAACCGGTACAGGAGTCTTGCCGTATGCGCCGCGGACCATGTCCTTGAACTCAGCGGTGCACATCTTGTAACGTTCGCCCAGAATGACATTGAATACAGCCTGGGTGCCGACGATCTGAGAGGTCGGAGTAACCAGAGGAGGCATACCAGCGTCTTTGCGGACCCGCGGAACTTCCTCGAGTACCTGCTGCAGCTGGTCTTCCTTGCCAGCCTGTTTGAGCTGGGACAGGAGGTTGGACAGCATGCCGCCCGGAACCTGGTAGATCAGCGCGTTTGCGTCGGTCGCCAGCATCTTGGGATCGATCAGACCCTGTTTGATATACTTATCGCGCAGCGTCATGAAGTATTCACGGATCTTGGTCAGCTGAACAAGGTCAAGACCGGTATCGTAATCGGTGCCCTGCAGAGCTGCAACCATCGACTCGGTCGGAGCATGGGAAGTACCCAGTGCCAGAGGAGACATAGCGGTATCGATAATATCGGCGCCTGCCTCAATGCCCTTGAGCAGGCACATGGATGCCAGACCGGAAGTGTAATGGGTATGGATGTCAACAGGAATCGAAACTGCTTCCTTGATCGCCTTGACCAGCTCATAGGTGTGGTAAGGAGTCAGCAGCGCAGCCATATCCTTCAGGCAGATAGATTTCGCACCAATGGATTCGATCTGTTTTGCGTAGTTGACATAGTAATCGGTGGTGAAGGTTTCACCAAGCGTGAAGGAAATCGCGATCTGAGCTTCAGCGCCTTCCTTATTTGCCGCTTTAACAGCAGTCTCCAGGTTGCGGATATCGTTCAGAGCGTCGAAAATACGGATAATGTCCATGCCGTTTGCAACCGACTTCTGGACAAAATACTCCAGAACGTCGTCAGCATACGGACGGTAACCCAGCATATTCTGACCACGGAACAACATCTGCAGCTTGGTATGGGGCATTTCTCTGCGGATTACGCGCAATCTTTCCCAGGGGTCTTCATTCAGGAAGCGGATGCAGGCATCAAATGTAGCACCGCCCCAGACCTCTGCGGAATAATAGCCGACTTTATCCATCTCACCGAGGATCGGAAGCATATCAGAAAGCGGCATACGGGTAGCCAGCAGGCTCTGATGAGCGTCACGAAGGACGGTTTCGGTAATTTTAATAGGTTTTTTGGCCATCGTGTAATTGTCCTCCCTGTTTCAAATTTTTCAGGCAGATGATGCCTTGATCAGCCAATAACAGCCAGAACGTCGCTGGAGTTGACGGAATCGCCCTTCTTGGCAACAACAGAAACGATCTTGCCATCGCAGGGAGCAACGATATCATTGTTCATCTTCATTGCTTCCAGGACAAAGATAGCCTGTCCGCGTTTTACCTGATCGCCGACTGCGCAGTTGACTTCCATGATGGTGCCGGGCATCGGAGCGGTAACCTCGGTGCCTTCAACGGGACCAGCGGGTGCAGCAGGAGCCGCAGGAGCAGGTGCGGCAGCAGGAGCAGGTGCAGGTGCCGCAACAGGTGCAGGAGCAGCAGCGGGTGCAGGTGCCGCAACAGGTGCAGGAGCAGCACCGGCAGCAACTTCTTCAACAGCGACATCGTATGCTTTACCGTTTACGGTGATATTAAATCTTCTCATGTTTATTAACCTCTCTTTACCTAAAATCAGCAGGAGTGTTTCTTAGCCAGTCTCTGAACCCTCTTGGAAGCAAGAGCGTCCAGTGCGGTAATCAGCGCACCGCGGGTTGCATCAGGAGCGATTACGTCATCAACCATCGAAGCGTTTGCTGCAGAGAAAGCGCTTGCCTCGGTGTCAGCATACTCTTCTTCCAGAGCAGCACGGGCAGCAGCCGTGTTGTCAACGCCTTTGAGACGGTCATGCCAGAAGAATTCAACAGCAGTCGCAGGAGCCAGAGCCGAAATAACTGCGGTCGGCCATGCCAGCTTAACATCAGCTGTGCCAAATGCCATGACAGCAGCACCGATTGCCTTACCGGTGTAAACGGTGATCTTCGCGCAGGTCGCGTCAGCATAGACAGCAGCCAGACGAGCAGCTGCATCAGGAGAAGTGCATTCACAGAAGCCTTCGGTATCCACAAATGTTACGACCGGCAGGTTGAAGCTGTCGCAGAAGCGCACGAAGGAAGCAGCCTTTGCAGAGCATTTATCGCACAGCTTGCCTTTGATGGAAACAACACCAACCGTGCTGCCTCCAACAGAAGCAAGGGCAGTATAAACATGCTTTGTAAAGTCAGCTTTGAGTTCAATAACGGACTCGGCGTCGCTGACAGCTTTTACCAGATCGGCAGAAGCAGTTGTGTCATCGATAGCAGCTACAGCTGCACTGGTTCCCTCACTGATCGGAGCGGTCTCAAGATTGTTGAGCGGCAGGATGCAGATCAACTCGCGTGCTTTCTGAACAGCAGCCATTGCGTCCTTTTCAACCAGCGATACAACACCTTTTTCAGCTGCGGCAGCAGCAGAAGTGTCGCCGTTAGCACCAGCCAGATACAGCGTGGCATCCTCAGCCATAACGGTAATGTCTGCCGAAGCAGCCATCATAGCGTTGATTCCGACACAGCTGCCGGCAACGACCGCGATCTGCGGAACAACGCCCGACAGATTCTGGGACATCGCGAGGATCTTCTGGTAAGAAGCGAGGACTTCCTGACCTTCGGACACCTTTGCACCATTGGAATCAAAGATCGCTACGACCGGAGCGCCGTTTTTCACAGCCAGCTCATAGACCTTGACAATCTTTTCGGCGTGGGCTTTGGAAACAGCACCGCCGCAGACGCTTACATCCTGAGAGAATGCATACACAATGCTGCCGTCAATCGAGCCGTAACCGGTGATGACACCGACGCCTTCCTTGCCGCTGCAAACAAAGCCGTCCAGCTCGGTGAAGGTTCCCTCATCGAACAGTGCGGTGATCCGTTCTCTCGCCGGCGAAGCGGTCCGGCATGCGGATTTTACTTCTTCCAGCTTAGCCAGCTTGGCCTGTAAATTCATTATATTGCCCCCATTCTGTAAAATAAACCTCCCGGTTGCCCGGGATTTTTCGCTCAGAGTCGGGTGACTCTGAGATGTTCTTGTTAAAAAGCGGATATAATTCCTTTTTCCACCAGTTTATATTATACACCATGCCAAAGTAAACCTCAAGTGGTTTCAAAACTTTTTGCACATTTTACAATTTTCAAGAAAATACTCTATCGAAATTAGCACATTTTCGCCGTTGACCGGAATCTGACTGGTTGCCAGGCGATCAGCCCGGATTTCCCGTGAAAATACCGCCCGGTCAATCCCCTGGTCAGACGCAATGCTCAGCACACCGCGCACCAATCCGTCAAAAACCAGCGGATCACCACTGTCCTCGACCTCTTCAATCGTAATCTTGCCAGGACTCAGCCGCCAGCGGCAGAATCCCACCAGCTTTGCTTCCTCCAGTGCGATAAAATACAGCCCCATTCCCGGCTTCGGGCAAAGCCCGGGAAACTGATCTCCATCCTGAAGCGGACGCATTCTCAGCATATCTACTCAGCTCTTTCCTTTTAATATACTCCTGGCCGGTCAGGAGCTCCCAACCGGCCAGTTATCAGCAATCTTTAAAAACGTATCTTTCCGCTCATTTTCTGCGGGAACGCGGACGACCAACCGCCTTGTTGGTATTGCTTCTGGCGGCGCTGATAAGCATTCCGACTTCCTCATCGGTCAGTTCACGGTATTTACCCGACTGGAGCATCCCCAGCCGCAATGAACCAATCGAAATCCGTTTCAGCCGTGCAACCTCCAGCCCGACCGCTTCGCACATCCGGCGAATCTCACGGTTGCGGCCCTCGACAATCGTGATCAGCATAACGGTGCGCCCTTCCTCTTCGGTGACAACCCGAACCTCAGCCGGAGCAGTCTTTCTTCCGTCCAGGTCAATGCCGGTCGCAAGGGCAACCTGCTGTTCATCGGTGACGGTGCTGTGGACAGTGACGCGATAGCATTTGGGAATCTCGTGAGAAGGATGGGTAATCAGGTTGGCGAATTCCCCATTATTGGTCATCAGCAGCAGACCTTCCGAGTTAAGGTCAAGGCGTCCAACCGGATAAACACGTTCCGGGATATCTTCCACCAATTCGGAAACACACTTTCTTCCCCTGTCATCGCTCATCGCGGTCAGGTATCCGCGCGGCTTGTACAACATCAGGTATACACTTCGCTGTTCGCGCGGAGTCGGGATCTTTTCTCCACCGACAGTAATCAAATCACGGTACGGGTCGGCCTTCTGACCGATCACAGCGGGGTGACCGTTGACCTTAACCTTGCCCTCTGCGATCAGCTCTTCAGCTTTCCGGCGGGAACAGACACCAGCATCGGAAATAATCTTCTGCACACGAATTTCCATTGTTTTTTCCTTTCTGATCAGACTGCGTAACCCGCAGTACGGTTTGCTTCTCAGCAATCTCTTACAGCCTTATTGTACCATTCAAACCTCTGCCGCGTCAAGTCTTTCCGAAAGATTGCAGCATTCAGGTGCAATCTGTTTAAAACCGGATTTCAACCTCCAGATGATAGTCACCACCCGACTGTCCATATTTTTCCGGCATGACCGTACTCCATGCCATTTCGCTGCCAATTGGGCCATGTGCCGCATCCAGATGAATGACTGTCCGGTCAGATACTTTCAGTTCATGATCATGCCGTGCCTGCTGATATTCCTCAATTCCCGCATGATGCACATCAAAATGAATTGGCTGCACCGAACAAATCATCATCCGGTCATCTTTTCCATCATCCAGACAAATCCAGCGGGTTTCCTCGTGCCCACCGGTTTCAGACGGCGGCTGGAACGGGAAATGCTGCCGGGTCACGGTTGAATGATACACACCCAGCGGAGCAGAAAGAATCCGGTCAGGATAGTTTTCGTTTTCACCTCTCCCAAAATAGGAAAGGTTTTCCATGCAGCCCGGCGCAACACACTCCAGTCCCACACGCGGAACTGCCCGATACGACGAATCGATGTGAACATCTGCACCCAGAGTCAGTACACCATTGCCATCAAATTCACAGTAAATCTTTCCAAATATCGGCTGCATCGATTTATCCTTCTGGGTAAAAGGAAATTCTGCTCTGATTCGGTTATCTGATGTATAGACCCGTGTTTTACCAAAATCCGGCTGTTGTCTGCGGATTCTTTCAAATTCACTGTACCAGCCCCATCCCTTTTCGGCATCCATTCCGGTATACGGACGATCCAGACAAAGACTGATTTCACGGATAAGCGGCTTTTCATCTCTGAAAAGTCCAATCGGTTCTCCTTTTTCCAGATCAATGCGCAATTCAATTCCATTGCCCTCAAAACACTGGATATTCCCATCGGTACGCTGTCTGAGAATCCGGACGGTTTCCTGTTTATCAGCCATTGCTGAGGGGCCGCTTTCCAGCATAAACTGGTACAGAGCGATTTCACTGCCTGCTTCCGCATAAAACGTCTCTTTGCGCTGACGGATTGAAAATTCAATGGTATAAATGCCGCCTGCCGATTTCTCATGCGGGATTTCCAGCGTCAGGCAGCTGCGTTCTCCCGGTTTCAGAGCAGGAAGCTCCATTTCCTGCTGACGGACAACCTCTCCATTTTCACGAAGGATTGCAACACACATGAATTCATCCAGCGAGCTGTCAAAACAGTTATTCTGAATCTCATACCGGTTCCATTCATCTGTTCCCTGCGGCCCTGTTACATTTTCCCGGCGAAGTATCCGTACCGGCGCATAGGCCTGCTTCAATTCATACGCCACCGGTTTCCAGGTCAGATCAGGCAAAACAATTCCGTTATTGGTCATAAACGGCGGATTTCCACCCGGTCTTTCAGGATCTTCTACAAATGATTCTCCAAAATCACCGCCGTATCCCATATATTCTTTTCCATCATCCGTTCGGGCCGCCAGACACTTATCCTGCCAGTCCCAGACAAATCCACCCTGAAAACGCCGGTACTGATCCAGCAGATGAATAAATTCTGTCAGACCACCTCCCGAATTCCGAATCTGATACAGATATTCAACCAGAATCACCGGCCGGTCATCTTCCGGGTCCGCCAGCATCCGAAGAATATTAGCCTTGGCAGCATACATGTTGCCCCTGACATCCGAAATATTTTTTCCCGGTTCTCCGGCCTCATACTGGCACAGACGGGTCGGGTCATATTCTTTTATAAAGCCATACATGGCTGCATGATTTGCACCGGTTCCGCTCTCGTTGCCGAGCGACCAGGAAAATATACTGACGTGGTTTTTCAGCTGCTCAACCATCCGCACTGCCCGCTCCAAAAAAGCACCAGACCACTGCGGTGACTGGGTCAGAGCACCCATTACACCATGGCTTTCCAGATTACACTCACATACCAGCAATAAACCATACTCGTCGCACAGCTCATACCACAACGGGCTGTCCGGATAATGACAGGTTCTCACCGCATTGATGTTCATCCGTTTCATCTCAACGATTTCCCGGCGCATCCATTCTTCTGAAACAGTTCTTCCCGATTTAAAACAGAACTCATGCCGGTTCACACCCATGACCTGCAATCTCCTGCCGTTGAGCAGCACGATTCCATTTTTCACTTCCACCAGCTTGAAACCAAACCGGCTGGATTCAATATCCAGTACCTCGCCATCTTCTGACAGCAGCTCTGCAACCATCGTATACAGTACCGGATTTTCAGGCGACCACAGCTGCACCTTATCCAGATGCACTGATACTCTGGCGGTATTGGCAGTCGGCTGGACATCGGTACGGTATAGTGCCTGCGGCTGGATTTCTGCTGTCTGGACAGCAAGCAGATGTTTGTGATCATCATACAGCGATACGCGCACGGTACAGTCTGCAAATCCTCTCACCCGGGCAACACGGATATCGGCAGCAAATCGTCCGGTTTTGGTGATTACCTCAGGAACTGCCTGCCAGTGGATATCTTCAATATGCCGTTCAGATTTTGCAATCAGCCACACATCCCGGTAAATTCCCGACAGATACCAGTAATCCTGATCTTCCAGATAGCTGCTGTCTGCAAACCGGATAACCTCCAGTGCCAGCAGATTTTTTCCCTTTTTCAGGAAAGGCGTGATACAGAATTCTGCTGCCAGTTTGCTGTCCTGAGAATAGCCGACCGGTTTTCCGTTCACCCATACATAAAATACAGTTTCTACCCCTTCAAACCGCAGATACACTTCCCGTCCGTCAAAATTCTCCGGCAGTTCAAACCATCTGCGGTAGCATCCGGTCGGGTTCTGTTTGGGAACGTAGGGAGGATTGGGCAGTTTCTGCCCACCGATATTGGCTTCAATCAGGCTGTCAGAATGATCGTCAGGCCATGGATAGGTGACGTTTGTATAAACAGGTTCACCATATCCATGAACTTCCCAGTTGGATGGAACCGGGATGTCCTCAAAGTTGCGGTCATCATACTCCGGAAGATAAAAATCATCTGTCTGATCAGGTGAGGAATACAGCCGGAAACGATAGTTTCCATTCAGGCTCAGAAGGTTGGGACTGCTTCCGTACACACATTCCGCTGCTCTTTCGACCGTATCATACGCACCCCAGCGTGAATGCGCAGGCATACGGTTGACCGACAGTGTATCCAGTGTCGCCCAGTCCGGGATACTGTGAAAATCCATCCGCTTATTCATCATTTTAAACATCTCCTTATATCCGTATCGATAATGGTTTTGACTTTTTCTTACCAACATGATACACTAATCGCAGACAAAACAACATAGCTTAACTGGTAATTTGAATGTCCTGATTGGTAAAAAGGAAAACTTATGAAAAAATTATCTCTTTCTGAAATTCAGCATCAGGTAACCTATCGGTTCATCGGCGGCAAACCGGAAGATGGTATCCTCTCATCCGGCTTTATGCGCAAACTTTCTGCACAAAAATCACAGATCGATTTTGTCATTCCATATTACAGTTGCTTTGTTCTCCTCAGCGGTTCAGGCGAATACTGGGATGAAGCCGGTTATCACGCAAACCTCTCTCCCGGATGTGTGATTCAGCGGCTGCCCAATCTTGTCCACTCAACCCGGGTGAATGGTGACGGTAACTGGCTGGAATTCTATATCAGTTTTGGGAAATGCACCTTTGACGCGCTGGTTTCGCTGGGGCTGCTCAATCAGACGGTTCCTGTTTTCCATCTGAGTTCTCCGGAAGTGCACCTGCCGGCTTTTCAGAAATTGCTGGAACACATGTCCTCTGTGCCAGATCAGAATCTCCTCCCATGTCTGTTGGAAGCACAGCAGCTTGTCTGCTCGATTCACAGACAAGTCGGCTCCGAACCTCTGATTTCTCCGGTAATTGAACAGTCCTGCCTGCTGCTGGAAAAAGATCTGACACGGCAGCTTTCTCTGCGGCAGATTGCAAGCCAGCTGTGTATCGGTTATGAGTCTTTCCGCAAGCTCTTTTTTGAACAGATGCATCAGTCTCCTGACCAGTACCGTCAGCAAAAACGCATGATTACTGCACAGATGATGCTGATGGAAGGCGTTTCGGTGCAATCAGCCGCCAAAGCACTTGGGTATAGTGATGCTTATGCTTTTTCCAAACAGTTCAAGCGATTTTTTGGATGTCCGCCGTCCAGCTGCCTTGGCAGACTGCCAGCTGTGTCTGAAAAAGAAAATGGAGTTTGATTCTGTCTCAGAACAAACTCCATTTTCTTTACACAATTAATCGATATATCAAAAGGAATTCCCCAATTACCAAAAACCAACATCAGATATCCGCATGTTCTTCCCGACGCGAATCACTCTGTGACAAATCGCTGATACACAAAAAGCACAGGCATAAAGCCTGTGCTTTCGCGTCGTTTATACACAATGCCGCAATTACGCTCTGGTAACCTTGCCGGAACGCAGGCAGCGGGTGCAGGCATGAACACGGCAGGGTTTGCCGTCGACAATCGCCTTTACCTTCATAACGTTGGGCTTCCAAGTTCTGTTGGTACGTCTGT
>CALWWT010000168.1 GCA_944385325.1 uncultured Clostridia bacterium
CTTCAAAATCACCGAAATCCTGTTCCCGCAGCCTGGGTTCTATCCGGATGACGGTTTTGCCCTGCATCAGTATCTCGGCGGTTTCCCGTGCACGCTGCATCGGAGAGCAGAGCACTCGGTCGATAAAGGGCATTTTTTCGGAGAGCTGCCTTGCCTGCATCCGTCCCTTATCGGTCAGCGGCACGTCTGAACGTCCTCCGCAGATTTTGTTGAGTACATTCCAGGTCGCTTCGCCGTGTCGGACAACGTATAAGATCATATCAACCCATCCTTTCAGGTATCTGTCTCTACTATTCAGTGTACCATTTTTTTGCGGCAAAGTAAACCTTTTTGCCCGCCCGGCCAGGCAGAAAAGAAAACAGGCGGGATATTCTTTATACGGTAAGGCCGGTGGCAGGCGGGGATTGCCGGATGATCGACAAGGCGTATTTCCGATACAGAAAGACGGAGCATCCCAGCGTGATGATCTCGGTAACCGGAAAGGTGAACCATACCATCCCCAGCCCGCCGAAATGGAACAGCCATGCCAGCGGCACCAGCAAAACTACCTGGCGCAGTAGGGTCATGCAGATGCTCCATCTGCCCAGCATGATCCCCTGGAAACAGACAATCAGTATCATATCGATTGCCGCCGGCAGAAAGCTTAAGCTGATAATGGGAAGTGCCTGTGCGCCAATCAGGCGTACCGATTCGGAAGCGGTGAAAATGCCGGTCAGCTGCTGCGGGAAGAGCAGGAAGGCGGCTGTCGCCAGCAGCATGATCCCGGCGGCAAAAACGCAGCAGCAGCGGACTGTTTCCCGGATTCGCCGCCCGTTTCCGGCGCCAAAACTGTGGCTGATGATGGGGAGGATGACCTGCTGCAGGCCCATCAGCGGGATGAAGAAAAAGGTCTGAAGCTTATAGTAGATCCCCAGTACCGTGACCGCATCTTCGGTAAACCCTTTTAAAATCAGATTGAGCCCGATAATGTACAGGGTATAAAGCGACTGCATCAGAATGGAAGCGGCACTTGAGCGGTATATTTCCCGGATGATGGCGGGATGGAGCCTGCCGTGCCGCTGTTCTTTGGGGTATTGGGCAACAAAGCCGACGAGTGTGATCAGCATACAGCACCACTGTCCGCAGACCGTTGCGATGGCCGCCCCTTTCAGCCCCATTTCCGGGATACCGCCCATCCCGAAAATCAGGATCGGGTCGAGAATGATATTGCAGACGGCTCCGGCAATCTGTGCGATCATCGGAATGGTCATTTTGCCTTTGGCCTGCAGCAGCTTTTCCAGTACCGCCTGGATAAAACTCCCCATTGAAAACATCAGGACGATCCTCCCGTAATCCAGCCCGTACTGACGCACGACCTCCTGCCCGGAGGAAACCGACAGGAAACCTTCCAGCAACGCCAGCCCGCAGACGGCTACGGCTGCGGCGTGTCCGATATTCATCATGATCGCGGAAACCGCAATGTCGCCCTGACGGCCCCTCTGGCTGCTGCCGTCCGCGTGAGAAACCAGGATACCCGCGCCGGTCCCGATCCCGGTTGCCAGAGCGGTCATCAGCAGCTGTATCGGGTAGATGAGTGAAAGCGCCGTCAGCCCGGTATCGGCATACCGGCCGATAAAAATGCTGTCGACCAGGTTGTAGACAGACTGGATCAGCAGCGAGAGCATGACAGGGGGTGCGAGCTTTAACAGAAGTTTTGGGATTGATGTCTTTTCCATATTGTCTCATCCTTTCTGCAAAACAGTATAAAGGATGGAGTTACTACACGGTCAAGACCTTTTTTGAGATTATTTTTCGTTCAGCCTCACCCGGATCAGGCAGTCGTAGCTGACCAGATAATCAAACAGCTGTAAGCCTATTTCCTCGGCATATACCGTTTCGGCAGTCCGGCCGTTTTTTTGCAGCCAGTCCAGCAGCGGGGAAAAATCGGCGCGATCTCCCATGACATGGACCCGGCAGACGGCATATTCTCCGGCCGGGATAATCAGCAGGTTTTCCGGAGCGGCGAGCTCATATCTGCTGCCGTCGATTTTCAGATATTCCTGCCGTTTGATCATTTCCCCATCCGAAAGCCCGGCGATATCCAGAATATATCCGTATCTGCGCCGGATGCTGCCGGTCTTTTTGAGCTGCCGCTGGGCGGCCAGCTGGAGATTGGCGTGGCAGGAGTCGGAACCATGCCCGGGAACGCCGGCAATGGCTGTTTCCTGTTCAAAATACCGGAGGGTGACGGTTCCGGTATCGGTGGATTTTTTGGCAGCTTGGATCTGCCGGTTCTGTTCCCAGTACCAGAGGATATCGTCTGCCGCCTGCTGATAGTACCGGCTCAGCCGAAGCGCTTCTTCCCGGTGTTCCATCAGCAGCGCGGCGATCCGGTCGTTATCGTGCGCCTCTAGCACGGCTTTTACCTGCTGCAGGGGTATCCCCAGGCGACGGCAGATGGTAATGATATCCAGCTGCCAGAGGTTCCAGCGGGAGTAATAGCGGTATCCGTTTTCCGGGTCGGTATAGTCGGGGATCAGCAGCCCGGCCTTGTTGTAAAAATGCAGCGTGTCTTTGGAGATGCCGGTGATTTTGCTGACTTCGCCTATACGGTAACGTTTTTCAGACATATTGATCCCTCATTTCCTGGATGGTGGCAGAGGTCAGGGTATCTGCGCCCGGAAGCAGGCTTCCGGATAAAGCGAACAGCCGGACAAAACTGTCCGGCTGCGGCAGGCTCTGAAAATCAGAACTCGATCTTTTTCTGGATATAGGAGACCAGCTCGGAGATGGGCAGACGAACCTGTTCCATCGTATCGCGGTCACGGACGGTTACGCAGTTATCGGCGGGCGTATTTTCATCGCCGATGGTCTGGAAGTCGACGGTAATGCAGTAAGGCGTACCGATCTCGTCCTCACGGCGGTAACGTTTGCCGATCGAACCGGCGTCGTCATAATCGACCATGAAATACTTGGACAGTTCGTTCTTGATCTCCATCGCCTTGTCGCCCAGCTTTTTGGAAAGCGGCAGGACAGCGCACTTGAAAGGAGCGAGCGCAGGATGCAGATGCAAAACGGTACGGACATCTTCCTTGCCCTTTGCGTCTACCAGATGCTCTTCATCGTAAGCTTCGCACAAAAACGCCAGCGCGACGCGGTCGCAGCCAAGGGAAGGTTCGATGACATAGGGGATATAGTGCTCGTTGGTTTCAGGGTCAAAGTAGGTCAGATCCTTCTTGCTGGCTTCCATATGGCGGCCGAGGTCATAATCGGTGCGGTCGGCAATTCCCCAGAGCTCGCCCCAGTCGGTGAAGGGGAAGGCATACTCGATATCGGTGGTCGCGCGGGAATAAAACGCCAGCTCAGCCGGGTCATGGTCACGCAGACGCAGGTTTTCTTCCTTGATGCCGAGAGACAGCAGCCAGTTCTTGCAGAAATCCTTCCAGTAAGCGAACCATTCCAGGTCGGTGCCGGGCTTGCAGAAGAACTCGCATTCCATCTGCTCAAACTCACGGGTACGGAAGGTGAAGTTGCCGGGAGTGATCTCATTACGGAACGCCTTGCCGACCTGGCAGACGCCGAAGGGGAGCTTGCGGCGGGTGGTACGCTGAATATTTGCAAAGTTGACAAAGATGCCCTGCGCAGTCTCGGGACGGAGATAGCAGGTGCTGGAAGAGTCTTCGGTAACACCGATAAAGGTCTTGAACATCAGGTTGAATTTGCGGATAGGCGTGAAATTGTGCTTGCCGCAGACCGGGCAGAGGATATCGTCATGTTCGGAAATAAACGCGTCCATCTCTTCAAAGCTCATTGCGTCTGCATTGACATCCGAATAAACATCGCTGATCAGCTTGTCAGCGCGCTGACGGGAATGGCAATCCTTGCAGTCGATCAGCGGGTCAGAGAAGTTGCCGACATGTCCGGTAGTGACCCAGGTCTGGGGGTTCATGATAATAGCGGCGTCGAGTCCGACGTTGAGACCGCTTTCCTGAACGAATTTTTTCAGCCATGCCTTTTTGACATTGTTTTTGAATTCAACGCCGAGAGGGCCGTAGTCCCAGCTGTTGGCCAGACCGCCATAGATTTCACTGCCGGCGAAGATATATCCGCGGCTTTTGCAGAGATTTACGATCATATCAAGCGTTTTTTCGCTGTTTTTCATCTGTGTTGACATCCTTTCATCGGAATACATTCTCTCTCATATTATAAACACAAATCCCCCCAAGGTCAAGGGGAAAACGGTATCCGGGTGCCGGTTTTGGAGCAAATTGAATATTCTGTAAATATTTTGTTCTTTTGCAACATTTCTGTGTCAAATTGGTACTTATATTATATACAGGTTATAGACAGAGCAGATATTTTTAAATGGTAATGCTTCAATCGCTGTCAGAATTCTTTACCGCCGTTGTCGAATGTGGTATAATTTATATACATGCAGGAGCGCGGCTTTCTGATCCAAATCAGATGGCATATCCGGCAGCGGATCTGCATATATTTGATTTTGACAATAGGATGCAGGCCGATGATACTGCTCCTGGAAAGGATGGACAAACATGAGTTTTATTAAATCAGCTGTATATTCAAAATGGTTGCGGTCGCTTTCGGCCGGTATGATGGCACTGATGCTGGCGGCATCGGCTGCGATGACCGCTCAGCCGGTTTTTGCAGTTACGACCAATCAG
>CALWWT010000169.1 GCA_944385325.1 uncultured Clostridia bacterium
CCCGAGCAGATGTCGGTCATCAGCATCGGCAACGGCGAATCGTCCTATGCAGCCTACGCGATCCCAGCGCTTTCAAACGTCTATCTGCCGATGGAAACCATGGCGGAGAAATGCCTGGAACTCGCAAGGAAAGCCATCGATACCCATTCCCTGACCGAAGGGCAGACCATCTGCCTGCCCACTCCTTTCCAGCTTCGCGAAAGCCTTGGGGAGGCGCCGCAGCGGAAAGCCTGATCATTGATTGAACGCCTCGTCTGCAAAGGGTTCCAGATAGACCAGCACGTCAGAAGTCATCACCCGGTCGGTATAATTATATTCCAGCTTGCTGTGCACCATCAGTGTAGGCGCGGTATTTTTCTCAAACAGAAGAACCGGCAGACGGATCTGCATCTGATCATCACCGGTCGATGTTTCACCGGTCGTCACCTCGCCATGATAATACCCGACGACCCGCCTGATAAACAGCATGGATTCTTCCCTGCCGGTTTTCTCAGGCGGAAGGTCATTTTCATCCGGGAGCAGGTAGGTATTTTCGCTCAGGGTGATCACAACGGTTTTCTTTTCCCTTGTCAGCGTCACACCG
Organism: uncultured Clostridia bacterium; assembly: GCA_944385325.1. Lineage (GTDB taxonomy): Bacteria > Bacillota > Clostridia > Oscillospirales > Ruminococcaceae > Faecivivens. The sequence continues at coordinate 584 of CALWWT010000169.1, forward strand.
AATATGGTTGTGCCATTCCGTTGTTCCGCGCTGACCGCTGCCATCCGGAAAGCTTCCAGGAGTGCTCTTCTGAACAGTTCCCAGTTGATGGAAACGAGCATCGGAACCGGATCGAATGCCGTTTCAACCGACATTTTCAATCCCGGCAGGCGCTCCCTGATATCACCCACCAGGGTGGTCAGCGCGTCGCCGAGGTCAACACGCTGCGGCGGATAGATAAAAAAGCTGCCGAGGTAACTGATTTCCAGCCGGTTGCAGCCGAGGATAATCCGTCTTGCGTCCATCGAGCCGGTATGCAGCGAACCGGTCATAGTCCGGCAGAGGGAAACGGCCTGTTCCCGTTCAAAATCCTCATACATATCATACAGCTGATCTTCAGTGCTGGAATTATGGTGCAGCAGGCTGACCGCCGCCTGACGGATGCGTGCCACCTCAGCGGTACCGTCTGCAAAAGGAGCGTTTTTCAATTCAGCAGGCGGCTGGACACGGCAAAGGAACCAGTCGCCAAACCGGCAGAGTTCCAGCCGGTTGCCGGAACTATCCAGCAGCGTCTGCTGGCTGGCAAACTGCTCATAATCCGGCTGGAAGCCGTCAGCCGGGAAAAAATCAGGCAGGAAGTCGGATAAACACATGGTTGTACATGCCGGGGAGATATCAAGCGCGGCGGAATTGGCATGTAAGATCATGCCGTTCTTATCGATACAGCAGGCCGGAACAGATTCCTGATCGACCAGCTGGGAAATGATTTGCAGCATGGATATTCTGTTTCCTCCATTTCGTGGAATATAGGTTGAAACAGGCTGTCACAGCCATCTGATTCATTCCTCATTATAACCAATAATCAAATTTTTGTAAAGGTCACAACATGTCGAAACATGTCGAAATCAAGGAGGTCATATCGAATGCTGACGGGAAATGACTGGGACGAAATCCTCAAGGAAGAGATTGACAGTGACTATTTTAAGCAATTACAGCAATTTCTGGCAAAAGAATATGCGCAGCACACCATTTATCCTTCGATGGTAAACATTTATAATGCCCTGCGGCTGACACCCTATGAAAACGTTAAAATCGTCATTCTTGGGCAGGACCCATATCATGGTCCGGGACAGGCGCACGGGCTTGCTTTTTCGGTGCAGATGGGCGTACCGATTCCGCCGTCGCTGCAAAATATTTATAAGGAGATGGCACAGGACATCGGGTTTGTCAATCCCGGGCACGGCTGTCTGACCGAATGGGCAAAGCAGGGTGTTTTGCTGCTCAACACGGTGCTGACTGTACGCGCCGGACAGGCAGGTTCTCACCGCGGGATAGGATGGGAGCAGTTTACCGACGCGATCATCCGGAAACTGAATGAGCGTGAGACGCCGATTGTCTTCATGCTCTGGGGCGCGAATGCAAAGCAGAAAAAGCCGCTGATCGACAATCCTGCCCATCTGGTGCTGACAGCGGCACACCCCAGCCCGTTATCAGCCTACAACGGATTTTTCGGCTGCCGTCATTTTTCCCAGGCCACCCATTTCCTCAACCAACACGGCATGAACATCGACTGGTGGCGTGTCGCCACGGACTTGATGCCGACCTGATACCACGCCTAAAAAGCTCAGCAACCCAACCTCGCTTCCCCGCTCCAACAGAATCAAATCCGGTGTCCGGGCTGAGCGCAGAGCCTGCGGTGGCGAGTCGCCACGGACTTGATGCCAACCTGATACCACGCAATAAAAGCTCAGCAACCCAACCTTATTTCCACGCTCGACCGCAAAAATAACGGTTTGGATAAACGTACTGAAAAGGTTGTGCGTCTGCTGTGGTTACAAATATGCCCTGATGGTAAAAATTCAGCGGCGGATTTACATTTGCCGGGAAATGTGGTATAATGTTCCAAAACCGAATAATTTCTGATTGCAGGGGGACAAAGCCGGGTTACCGGCGGCGTTGAGAAGGTAAAACCTGACCCTTGGAACCTGTCAGTTCACACTGTCGTAGGGAGCAAGCATTTTTTCAAGACGAAACGCCTGTTCATCCGAGCAGGCGTTTTTTTCATGCCTCAGCCTGACCTGTCGATCAGAACAGATGGAGAAAGGAAGGATGGTTTTATCGAGATGAGAGCGATGGAGATGACGCTGCCGGCGGTATTGTCGGTTGCAGGCAGCGACCCGAGCGGCGGCGCAGGGATTCAGGCAGATCTGAAAACCTTTCTTGCCTGCGGCGTATACGGGATGAGCGTTATTACAGCAGTTGTCGCCGAAAATACGACCGGCGTCCAGTCGGTATATCCAGTGCCCGGAGCGGTTGTCCGTGCGCAGTTGGAATCGGTGTGCAGTGATATTTACCCCTGTGCGGTCAAAATCGGAATGCTTTCCGGTGCGGAACAGATGCAGGCGGTCATTGAGACGTTCAGGAAATATCCCGTCACGCATCTGGTCATCGACCCGGTGCTTGCGGCAACAGACGGCACGCCGCTGCTGGAAACAGAAGCTATTGACCTGTTTTGCAGTGAAATGCTGCCGGGTACAGCACTGCTGACCCCAAATATCCCCGAAGCGTCGCTTCTGACCGGCATCCGGATTGCGACGGAGACCGACCGGAAAGAAGCGGCAAAAATGCTGGTGCGGATGGGTGCCGGAGCGGTGCTGATCAAAGGCGGGCATCTGGACGGAGACGCATATGACCTGTACTATGACGGTATATCATTTACCGGTTTTTCAGCGCCGCGCATTGAAACCATCCATACCCATGGAACCGGATGCACCCTGTCGGCGGCGATCACCGCGCATCTGGCAAAAGGTCTGGAGATGCGGGAATCGATTGCAGCGGCAAAAGATTATCTGACCGACGCGATGCTGCACACCCTGGCGATGGGACACGGACACGGTCCGCTTAACCACGGTTTTTTGATTCCGGGCGTGCTGCCGGCGGATACGCCTGACCTGACAGAAAGGACTTGACAAAATGAGAGAATATCATACCCAGATGGAAGCCGCAAAAAAAGGCATCCTGACCCCTCAGATGCAGACAGTTGCCAAAAAAGAGAACATGCCCGCAGATGAACTGATGCGGCGTGTTGCGGCAGGCACCATCGCCATTCCCGCGAATATCAACCATCCTTCCCTGTCGGCTGAAGGCATCGGCGACGGGCTGCGCACCAAAATCAACGTCAATCTCGGCATCTCGGGCGACTGTGTCGACTACACCCAGGAGATGAACAAGGTCAAAATGGCAATCGAAATGGGCGCGGAGTCGATCATGGACCTGTCCAACTACGGCAAAACCCGTGATTTCCGCAAGGCGCTGGTCGACTATTCCCCTGCCATGATCGGCACCGTTCCGATGTATGACGCGATCGGCTATCTGGAAAAGGATCTGCGGGACATCACCGTCTCCGACTTCCTGAAAGTTATCGAAGCCCATGCAAAAGAAGGCGTCGACTTCATGACCATTCATGCCGGTATCAACCGCCGGGCAGTCGAAGCCTTCCGCCGGGAAGGGCGCAAAATGAACATTGTTTCCCGCGGCGGGAGCCTGCTGTTTGCGTGGATGGAAATGAACGGCAAGGAAAATCCGATGTTTGAATACTATGACGATGTACTGGACATTCTGCGGGAATATGACGTCACGATTTCGCTGGGTGACGCGATGCGTCCGGGATGCATCGACGACTCGTCGGACGGTGCGCAGATTTCCGAGCTGATCGAGCTGGGATATCTGACCGAACGCGCATGGAGAAAGGACGTTCAGGTCATGGTCGAAGGCCCCGGGCATATGGCAATGAACGAAATCGCTGCCAATATGCAGATGGAAAAACGCCTCTGCCATGGCGCGCCCTTTTATGTCCTCGGACCGATCGTCACCGATATCGCGCCCGGTTATGACCATATCACCTCGTCGATCGGCGGTGCAATCGCCGCAATGAACGGCGCGAACTTCCTCTGCTACGTCACACCGGCTGAACACCTGCGTCTGCCTGACCTGTCGGACGTACGGGAAGGAATTATTGCGTCCAAGATTGCCGCACATGCTGCCGATATTGCAAACGGACTGCCGGGTGCGCGCGACTGGGACAACCAGATGGCAGAAGCCCGCAACCGTCTGGATTGGGAAAAGCAGTTTTCTCTTTCGATTGACCCTGAAAAGGCACGGCGTTATTACAACTCGGTTCCTCCGGCAGAAAAACATTCCTGCTCGATGTGCGGCAAGATGTGCGCAGTCCGGACGGTCAATAAGATTCTGAATGGCGAAGCGGTCGAGTTCTGCGACGATTTCGTCCCGATTGAGAAGTAATCAGCCGATGATGACCGAAAAAGTATACCTCGACTGTATCCGGCTTTTACGCCAGCGCCGGCCGCTCATTCACTGCATTACCAACGGCGTTTCCCTCAATGACTGCGCGAACATCCTTCTTGCAGCCGGTGCAAAACCGGTCATGGCGGAAGCGCCGCAGGAATCGGCTGAAATTACCGCACATTCAGACGGGCTGGTACTGAACATCGGGATGCTGACCGAGTGGAAACTGGAAGCAATGCTCCGCTCAGCCCATGCTGCAAAGCAGCACGGGCTGCCGGTATTGCTCGACCCTGTCGGGGTCGGAGCAACCGCATTCCGGCAGCAGGCTGTCCGGGAGATTCTCGCGACCGGTGCGGTCACGGTCATTCGCGGCAACCTGTCGGAGATTAGCTTCCTTGCATCTTTGGATGCAAGCATATCGCCCGTCGAAGACGGGCCTGCTGGCGGGCGTCCGCCCGCCAATATTCCGGGCGCGTCCGCGCCCGATCAGGCGGCGGCTGCTGCCGCCGCTCATTACGGCTGCTGCGCAGCCGTGACCGGCGAAACCGACTGGGTTTCGGACGGAAAGCAGAGCTTTCCGCTGCGTGGCGGAAGCGTACTGCTCACAAAGGTAACCGCGACCGGGTGCATGACCTCAGCGCTGATCGGCGCGTTTCTGGCTGCGATGCCAGACAAGGCGGCGCTGAGCGCCGCCTGCGGCATCCAGCTGATGAACCGCGCCGGAGAATACGCCGCCAAAGTATCCGGCGGCAAGCTCGGAAGCTTTCATACAGCGCTGTTTGACGCGGTGTCGATGGCTGGTATACAGCCGGAGGAAGGAGTGATGCTGCTGTGAAACCACAATTTGATCTCACGCTATATCTGGTGACTGACCCGCGGCTTTCGGGCGGCGACCTGCCGGGAGCCGTCCAAGCTGCTATTCAGGGCGGTGTCACCCTTGTCCAGCTGCGGGAAAAGAATGCCGATTCAAGGCAGTTTCTCGAAACGGCGCTTCGGGTACGGGAAGTGACCGAGCGGTACGGCGTGCCGCTCATTATCAACGACCGTATCGACATTGCCCTTGCCTGCAACGCCGCCGGTGTCCACCTTGGTCAGCAGGATATTCCCTGCAAGATTGCCCGGGAAATCCTTGGACCCGATAAGCTGATCGGCGTCACCGCAAAGACGGCTGCGCAGGCAATACAGGCGGAACGCGACGGCGCTGACTACCTCGGATGCGGTGCCCTTTTCCCTTCCGGTGCCAAGCCGGAAGCCCAGCCGATGACCCTTTCCACCCTTTCGGAGATTCTCGCTTCGGTTCATATTCCGGTGACCGCGATCGGCGGCATCAACGCTGACAATGTTCATCTGCCGGTTGAAGCAGGTGCAAACGGCGTCGCGGTCGTTTCCGCGATCCTCGGGCAGCCGGACATTGCCGCCGCTGCCAAAAAACTGCGGGATAAAATCGAAGCCGCAAACCCTTCCGGATAATTTGACATCCAGCGGATATCCCCTGACCTGTACGGTCGGACGGATATCCGCTTTTTTTACCGATTCACCTTTACAGCTGGCGAAACTTCTGGTATAATATGGATAACGGTACATTTGTTCGGAACAGTTGCCGCCGCAGCTGTCCTAAATGCGGCTACGATTGGCAAATATACGCAAAATGTGGTACAATAATAGAAAATAAAAAATAAAGGACGGGAGCAAATTGCAGACCATCAGACTTTTCTACCAGGACCCCTATCAGACAGAATTTCAGGCGGTTGTCGCCGAAACCCGTGTCTATAAAGACAAATTCCAGATTCGTTTGACCCAGACCTGTTTTTATCCGGAAGGCGGCGGACAGCCCTGTGATACCGGAACTTTAAATAACGTATCCGTCACCGATGTGCACGAATCGGACGGCGAGATCTGGCACACCGTTTCCGCGCCAATCGAGGTTGGTCAAACGGTTACCGGGCAGATCGACTGGGAGCGCCGTTTTGACCTGATGCAGCAGCATTCGGGCGAACATATCATCAGCGGCATCCTGCATGAGATGACCGGCTGTGACAACGTCGGGTTCCACCTGACGCCGGAAAACGTCTATATCGACCTCAGTTTGCCGCTGGATATCGAAACGCTCCGTCAGGCAGAGACCAAGGCAAACCGCTATATCTGGGAAAACCACCCGATCGATATCTGCTGGCCCGACCCGGAAACGCTTGCCGCGATGGAATACCGAAGCAAAAAGGAACTGACCGGAGAGGTTCGGATCGTCGCATTCCCGGGAGCCGACCGGTGCGCCTGCTGTGGAACTCATGTCGCCAGTTCGGGCGCAGTCGGACAGATTCGTCTGCTGACCGTCCAGAACTGGAAAGGCGGCGTCCGGGTGGAGATGGCGTGCGGCAAGCGTGCGCTTGAGATCAGCCGGGAATGGATGGATGAAACGCTGGAGATTTCCCGTTCGCTGTCGGTCAAGCCAAATGCTGCGGCATCGGCTGTCCACCGGCTGGAAAGCGAACTGGCAGCGGTCAAAATGCGGGCTGCCGCGCTGGAAGAAAGCCTGTTTGCGGTATGGGCGAAGCAGTACAGCGGAGAAGGGAACCTCTTGTTGTTCAAAGACGGGCTGTCCCCTGATTCGCTGCGCAAACTGACCGGATGTCTGATCGAAAAGCGTCAGGGTCGGTGTGCGGTATTTTCCGGCAGCGATCAGGAAGGGTATAAATACGCAGTCGCAGAAAAAGACGGCGACCTGCGCGCACTGGTCAAGGAAATGAACGCGGCACTGAGTGGACGCGGCGGCGGCAAACCGTTTTTTGCGCAGGGTTCGGTCGCGGCTTCCAAAGAACAGATCGAAC
>CALWWT010000170.1 GCA_944385325.1 uncultured Clostridia bacterium
AGGAAGAACTGATGAAGCTGTATGAGCAGCATGGGTATAACCCGATGGGTGGCTGTCTGCCTTCCATTATTCAGATCATTTTGCTGTTCGGTATCATCTATGTTGTTTATGAGCCTCTGACCCATATCCTGCGGCTGGATTCGGCTACAATCAAATCGCTGACCGACGTGCTGACTGCAAATCCCGATGTATTCGGAAAGGTAACATCCCAGCCGCAGCTGACGGTTATTGCAGCCATTCAGAATCCGGATACGGTGGGATATTTCAGCAGCTTTTCCCAGGAAATTATCTCTCAGATCCAGAACTTTGATTACACACTGTTCGGTCTTTATCTGGGTGATATCCCGACCTGGAACAGCATCCTGGTACTGATCCCGATCCTGTCGGGTGCTACCGCACTGGCTACCACGATGGTGTCGATGAAGATGACACCTGGTATGAACCAGCAGCAGGGCGCGATGAAGTATATGATGTATTTCATGCCGGTCATGTCGGTGTGGATTGCGTTTGAGGTCCCCTGCGGCGTCGGCATCTACTGGATTGTCGGCAACCTGCTGGCAATCATCCAGACGATCGTGCTGAATATCTTCTATTCTCCTGCCAGGTATAAGGCAGAATACGAAGAACAGGTCCGTAAAGTAGAAGAACAGAAGAAAAAAGAACGCGAAGAACGCAAAAAGAGAAACGGCGGCGCCAAGCTTCCCGAGGAAATCGAGGAAGAAAAGGCTGCTGAAAGGGAAGCCAGACGCAAAGAGCCTGCGACTCCCGATGCTCAGAAGGCGGCTGAAGCGTATATGACATCCAAAGAACTCAACCGCAAACGTCTTGCTGAGGCAAGAAAGCGCGATGCGGAAAAATACGGCGACGAGTATATCGAAGTTACCGATCAGGACCTGATGTAAGGTGCTGTTTCCGCCAATCTTTCCTGCAGATTATACCTTGTATTTTCTGATGCAGATGATGAACAGGAGGATTATTATTTATGACCCGTGAGTATATTGCATCTGCCAATACGGTCGAAGAAGCTTTTGAACTGGCGTGCCGGGAACTCGGCGTCCAGCCGGATGAGGTTTCTTCCCGGGAGGTTTTAAAGCTCCCGAAAAAAGGCCTGTTTGGCAAGATCAAGCAGCAGGCACAGGTAAAGGTTGTCGTTGAAGATCCTGCTCCTGCAGTTGTTCCGCAAAGGGATGAAAAGCCGGCAGCCCAGCCGGTGGAAAAGGCTTCCAAGGCGGCTGCAAAGCCGGAAGCGAAGCCCCAGCCCAAACCTGAAGTTAAACCGGCGACCGTTCAGCAGAAAGAGGAACCCAAGGTTTTGGAAGCTGTGGAGGAAGTACCGGCACAGCCGGCTGAAACTTCTGCCCGGCTGACCGAAGAAGAGATCGCTGATATCGAACCGAAGATCGAGATCGCAAAGGCGTATCTCTCCGAAATCTTTGAAAAGATGGGTGCAGGTGACGTGACAATGGAGTTTACAAAGGCTCCTGACCGTACCGTTATCATCCATCTGGACGGCGATTCGATCGGATCGGTGATCGGCAAGCGCGGCGAGACGCTGGATTCGCTCCAGTACCTTGTCTGCCTGGTCGCGAACCGTCTCAGACGGCGGGAAGGCGACTATGTCCGGTTTACAATGAATGCCGGCAACTACCGCGAAAAGAGAGAAGAAACCCTTCGTGCACTGGCTGCGCGGATGGCGAAAAAGGCACTCAAGACCGGCAGACCGGTTGCGCTGGAACCGATGAATCCTTATGAAAGACGGATTATCCATGCCGTCGTCACCGATATTGAAGGTGTTACCTCCAAGTCCAACGGCGAGGAACCCAACCGTAAGGTTATCATCAAACCGACCCGCCCGGAACCCCGTGAAGGCGGCCGTGGGAGACGGGAAGGCGGGCGCATGAGAAGAGGCGGCAGACGCGATTCTGAACCGCGCCAGCCAAGAGAAATGAATGAGAGCGTCCAGTCATCTGCCGGCGAGGCTGCCGTCAGGGAGCCGGCTCCCCATCGGGAGGCTAAAAAGCTGGATGATTCGGTCAAGCTGTACGGCAAGATCGAACTGTAACAGATAAGTAGACCCGTTTTTGCGGGTAGGACCTCCGCATCTGAAAATTTGCGGAGGTCCTCTTATTTCAAAAAGGATATTGACGCATGGAAAACAGGTAGGTTTTGTTTTCTTTGCATGAATAGCCTTCAAAGGTAGTTATCAAAGCAGATTTGTGTTATGAGATAGGGTGATTTTGATGAATGAAACGATTGCAGCAATCGCAACGCCGCAGGCAGCCGGTGGTATCAGTGTAATCCGTATTTCGGGCGAGGGCGCCTTGAAGGTCGCGGATAGTGTTTTCCTGCCGGTTTCCGGGAAGAAGCTTGCGCAGTATAAAGGGTATACCGCGGCGTATGGGCACATTTTGTGCGGGGATGGCGGCGATGAACTGGACGATGGCGTTGCAACCGTTTTTCGTGCGCCGCACAGCTATACAGGCGAGGATGTCGTGGAGATTTCCTGCCACGGCGGATTGCTGATTACCCGAAAGGTCCTGCGCGCCTGTCTGGATAACGGCGCAAGGATGGCTGGACCCGGTGAGTTTACCCGGCGCGCTTTCCTTAATGGCAAAATGTCTCTGACCCAGGCGGAAGCGGTCGCAGATTTGATCAGCGCCGGTTCGGAACGCAGCCTCAGAGCCGCTCACAGCGCGATGGACGGTGCACTCTACCGGAAAATAAGGGCAATTACCGACCGGCTGCTGGCGGTCAGCAGCCATCTGGCGGCGTATATCGATTACCCGGAGGAGGATGTGGATGAGCTGACGGTCGAGGATATTGAGCGTATCTGCCGGGAGAGCCTTGGGCAGCTGAAAAAGCTGCTGACAAACTTTGAACGCGGACGGCTGATCCGGGAAGGCGTCGACACGGTCATTATCGGCAAACCCAATGTCGGCAAATCGACGCTGATGAACCTGCTCAGCGGCTGTGCACGCAGCATCGTGACCAATATCCCGGGTACGACAAGGGATGTGGTCGAAGAGACGGTCAACCTCGGAGATGTGGTGCTGCGGCTGGCGGACACGGCCGGTATCCGGGAAACAGATAATCCGGTCGAGAAGATCGGTGTCGATATTGCGCTTTCCCGGCTGGAAAGTGCCGGGCTGGTGCTGGCAGTGTTTGATTTGTCGGAGCCGCTGTCGGATGAGGACAGAAGGATTATCGGCCGTATAAAAGAAATGCCAAGACTGCCGGTTGTGGCGGTGCTGAATAAAACCGACCTGCCGCCGGTACTGGATACCCAGCAGATTATCGGCAGTTTCCCCCATTCTGTCCAGCTTTCGGCAGGCGGCAGCATGGAAGAACAGGAACAGGCGATCGAAACGCTGAACCGGGTCATCGGTGAGATGCTGATGCTGGATGGATTCGACCCGTCGGAAGCTTCTCTTGCCAATGAAAGACAGCGGTCCGCGGCTGCGGATGCCGCCAAATGCCTGGAAGAAGTAGTCGGAACGATCGAGGACGGATATACGCTGGACGCGGTCGATGTGGCGCTGGAGAGTGCCTTGTCGGCGCTGTTTGAACTGAGCGGCGAAAAGGTCAGCGATACGGTTGTCGACCAGGTGTTTGAAAAATTCTGCGTCGGAAAATAATGAGGAAAATTGCGTCACCCGATATGCGGGAGGGAGATAGAAAAGTATGAGTTATCAGATGGAAAGCTATGATGTGGCAGTCGTCGGCGGCGGTCACGCCGGGATTGAGGCCGCTGTGGCAGCGGCAAGGCTTGGGGTCAAAACGGTGCTGTTTACCCTGACGCTGGACGCGATCGCCAATCTTCCCTGTAATCCGTCGATCGGCGGCACCGCAAAGGGGCACCTCGTCCGTGAGATCGACGCGCTGGGCGGCGTGATGGGCATTGCGGCAGACCATTGCTTTATCCAGAGCCGGATGCTGAACCTCGGTAAAGGTCCGGCAGTCCATTCCCTGAGAGTTCAGGCTGACCGCTCGAAGTATCACCTGTATATGAAAAAGCTGGTGGAAAGCCAGGAAAACCTGTATATCCGTCAGGCAGAGGTCACCGAGATACTGGTGGAAGACGGAAAAGTCACCGGTGTAAAGAGCAAGCTGGGTGCGGTTTATCCGGTCAAAGCCTGCGTTATCGCGACCGGTACCTATCTCGGCGGTACGATTCATGTCGGCGATGTCTCCTATGCATCCGGTCCGGACGGCGTTGCGGCGGCAGATGCACTGACCGACAGCCTCAAAGCTGCCGGGCTGCATATCCGCCGGTTTAAGACCGGTACGCCTGCCCGTGTGCACAAACGGAGCATCGATTTTTCCAAGTTTGAGTGCCAGCCTGGTGACGATGAAATCGTTCCGTTCAGCTTTACGACCAATCCGGAAGGGCTGCGCAATCAGGTCGACTGCTATATTGCCTACACCAA
>CALWWT010000171.1 GCA_944385325.1 uncultured Clostridia bacterium
CGCTAAAACTCATCCAAAGTTTACCCTAGGACGGAAAGCAGGTCCAGGGGCGCAGCCCCTGGGCGCGCCCTTGGCGCGCAATCCCTAAAAAAACGTAGCCGTTGGCGCAGCAGGCGGCAACGGCGGACATAGAAGACCAGCGGTTGATTTTATCGACAGCCTGAAATGGTGTACAGCTTTTTGCGGCTGTACACCATTTTTTGAATTTTAACATTCCACAAGATGCACAGCCCAATGTGGAAAACTCAAAGATTTTCTTCGGAATCTGAAGTTTCATAGATTTTCCGGACACTCTGCCGGTTTTTCCAGACGGTTGCCCAGAGAACAACAGATGTAAACAGTCCGCCGACCGTCAGACACAGCCGGTAGTCAAGCAACTCCCCAAGCGCTCCGATGGCGAGACTGAATATACATAATCCGGCTGAGGAAAGTACCGTATTCAGGGCATTGAGCCTTGCACGGTAATCGTCCGGTATATATTTTTGTACAGCGGCCTGCCGCATGATGGCGCTGTTGATGCCGAGAAAACCGCAGAGAGAGCGGTTGACCAGCATCAGCGGATAGGGGAGCCAAAGCAGAATCATGTCCATTGCTTCATACATCTGGTAGACAAAAAATGCAAAGGAAAAACGCTTTTTTGGTGGTATCGGGATATGATAGTGGACAAATCCGCCGATACTTCTGCCGATAAATTCCGCAGCGGAGAAGAAGGAGTACATCCCAATGGTAAATCCGGCGGCAGTACGAAAAAACGCGATCAGAATTGGTGAAAACGCGTTGCCGACGCCATTGGTTACCGCCATATAGATATAGGTGCTGCAGAGACCGGAATCGTTCTTTAAGAGTTTTACTGCTTCCACAAGATCGTTTTTCCATTGAGACAGTGAGAAGTGACCACCAGTTTTTCTCTGTTCGACAAGATCAATTCTGCTTTCAATGATGGAAGCAAATACCGATAAAGCTCCCTGTATAATCAAAATCCACGCCACGCCGACAACGTCCAGCAGCAGTGCCGCCAGCGGCATCATGACAACATTCAAAACCGGATAAATCATGGTTGAGATGGTATAACCCTTTTCCTCAAATCCATCCGGTATCAGCCTGGGGAAAATCGAATTGTACGCCAGCATGTCAAATGACGACAGGCTGGCAAGCAACAGTGAAAAAAATAGGTATCCGGTATAAGAAAACGGTTGGAACAGCAGATAAATCCCTGCCGCAGCGTACAATATTCCGTTTACCAGATCACCGCCGACCAGAAACGGTTTTCTTGGCAGCCGGTCCATGATAGGGGAAAATAGCAGCGGAATCAAAAAGTTAGGAAAAACTTCGATTGCAATCAGAATAGCAGCCGCAAGGGTACTTCCGGTTTCATCGTAAACCAGAAACGACAGCGCAAAATTCCCGGCAATGCCGCCGGCAGCGCCGAGAATGGTTGCCAGCGTAACCAGCGTGTAGTTTTTGCTCCACAGGGTTTTGGTCAATGGGAACACTTCCTTTCACTATCAGTATAACAGATCGCTTAAGTGAAAGAAAAGAGGGCTGTTTTGGGAAAATATCTACTCAAAATAGCATTAAAGAGCCAAATTTCTGCTATATTCAGGAAAATCTGTCACAAGCTGAAAAGCGTTCTTGTAAAGCCGGTGTTCCCGGTACCATTCCAGTACCCACGGCAGATGAAACGCGGCAAACCCGGCAGGCAGCTTTTGGCGTATTTCGGCAAACGTGTCCAGCAGCATCTTTCCGTAATCCTCCTCGGTCAGATAATCGGGGTGGATTAGGCGATACCGCACCATATCGCATAATTTCTCAATGATTTCTTTTTCAGGATACTCCTGTTGGGCAAACTGTACACGTTCCAATGCGTCAAGAGCCGCTTGACGGTCACCCAGCTTTTCGCAGCAGATCGCCAGCTTATGCAGATCAAGCGCTGTTGGGTCGGACAGGCTGGAAAAATATTGGTAAGCAGACGCAAAATCTCCCATTTCCAATTGAGTGGACGCGAGATTGTAGTCGATGCTGTTAAGATTATTTTGCTGTCCCAGTGCCTTCGACATTTTTCTGGCGGCATGGTAATGACGCTGCATCTGCTCCAAATCCAGCATATTGGCGTAACAGTTGCCGATAAATATCCGGCAGTTGGTTTGCAGGTAAAGTTCTCCCTCTTCTGCCGCCAGTCTGTTTGCTCGGGTCAGCAGTTCGACTGCATGGGTATAAAGCCCTTTTTCATACGCATTGATGCCTGCCCAGTAGCAGGTATATGCCGACGGGTATAGCTGTACCGAAGTCAGACTGTCGGTCAGCATCAGGTAGAGTTGGTGCTGACGGCTGCTCATTGTACCAAGATAGCATCGGAGACTGTCCAGTTCATCCTGTGCCCGGTAGTCAAACCATATCTCCAGCAGCAGACAGTCGAGCAGAAAGGGGCTTGCAGCCATTGCCTCGCGGCATTGCGCAAATTCTGCGTTTGATTCTTTCCATCCGTCCGGATTCAGCGTAAAAATATACTGATATTGCGCATCAACCAGCTTGTGATATTTTGTAAGGATATCCGGGTCGGTTTCCCAGCTGCCATTGAGTTTCCTGGCAAGAGCATGGAGGATTTCCGGCGCTGGTATTACTTTGCCCTGTTCGATTTTGGAGAGGTAGGAGACTGCGCAGATCTCTTTGCAGAGTCCGTCCTGACTCCAGTTTTTTTGCAGCCGGTTCTGGCGAATCCAGATGCCGAGCCATTTTTCATCCTGCCGGCTGTCCGATTTTGGAATGGTTTTATTTTGACGCATGCCGTCCGCCTCCTTTGCTTTTTTATCTTAACATATTGGTACATGGATGTCCATCTGTTCAAAAAGGATTGACAACAGATATCCACGGTGTTACAATATCGTTAGATGATATCGAGTAACGATATTCAAAAAAGAAGGTGAACAGATGCCCAAAAAATCACTCGATGGTTTGACGGAATCGATGTTTTATCTGCTGATGGCATTTTGCCGGCAGCCAATGTGCGGGATCGATGCGGCAGCGTTTATTGAACAGAAAACGGGCGGGCGGCTGCGGCTGGGACCTGCGACGCTGTATACGATTCTTGGCAAATTTGAAAAGGTGAAGTATATCGAAGAAATCGAGGTCGAAGGGCGCAAGCGCACCTATCGGATAACCGAAAAAGGGCGTGACGCCTATCGGGAAGAGGTGGAACGTCTGCGCCGGTGTATTGCAGACGCAGACAGTGAACCGCTGCATTAAGGAGGTGCGGTATGAAGATCGGAAAGAGAGTATACCGGATGGTGCCCTGCCCATGGTATGACGTGGAAGGAATCGAAAGCTGGCTGGAAAGTATGGCAAGTGAGGGATACTTTCTGCGCAAAGAAGCCTTTTTCGGTGGTTTTACCAGCTTTGAACAGGGTGAACCGAAGCCGGTTCGTTACCGGTTGGAAGCGGCTCAGCGAAGTACCAGCTTTTTATCTGAGTCGGGCGGTGAACCGGACGCGGAAGCTGTTCAGATGAGCGGAGAACTGGGCTGGGAGTATCTGACCAGGTGCGGACAGTTTTATGTTTATGCCTGTGATGACCCGAATGCACCGGAACTTAATACCGACACATCTGTTCAGGCAATGGCGCTTTCGTATATCCGCAAGGATGGGCGTAATGGCGTAATTGTCAATATGGTATGGCTTTTGCTGTTGTTGGGACTGACCTGGTACGGACGCTGCTGGCTGCTGTTGGCGCTGCAATATGGAAGCTGGCTGGTGCTGCTGACGGCGGCGCTTATGATAGGAGAACTGGTTTTTGGTTTTAAAAGGGTACTGATGATCCGGCAGCTGCGGAAAAAGCTGATGGACGGCAATCAGCTGGACCGTAAAAAGGACTGGGAAAAACATGCTTTTGGTTACAGGGCTTGGAATTTACTCAGCGTATTGGTGGCAGTTGTCTGGATTTTTGGTGCAGGCGGATATTGGCTGAATAGTATCGATAATCCGAATGAAATACCGATTACGGAATATCAGGGTGAATTACCCTTTTTGCGGTTGTCTGAGCTTGGGGTAGAGGGCAGCTTTAAGCGGGATGAATGGATGGGGCATACCAATAAAATCAAGATATCTTCTGACTGGTTGGCAGATGTGGTGATTGAAAGTAACGAATACGGAGAGTTTACGATGGAGGACGGCCGCAGAATCGACTGTGCCATGTACGTTACCTATACCGATATGCGTACTGAGTGGCTCGCACGCGAACTGGCTGAGGAGTATCCAATCAGTGGCAGGCGTGAGGTCAAAAAAGACCGGTTTCGGTTTTTGGATTGTCCTTCTGCCGAAGAACTGGGCGTGGATCAGATAACTGCATATTCTGCCTATCCAATGGGACAGGCGGTAGTACTGGTAAAGGGCAGTGAGGTCTGGCAGATTGATTTCATGCAGTTTAGAGAGGATACACTTTCTCTTAAGGAATGGGTCGGGATGTTTGCAGAAAGTCTGAATAGATAATGGTAAAATTTTATGAAATGGGTCTGAGAATGCATTGACGGCTTTTTCAGACCTATTTCATTGGAGCGGATGCATTGGCATCTGGAAATATGTGAGAAGGATAGGATGAATGTGGTTGCTGAAATTTGCAATTTTATGATATAATTATTGCACATTCTCATTTTTTGCCGTTTTTTTCGGTCAATTGCCCCAGAGATTGGGCGTTTTATGGAAAGCTTTTGATTTTCCCGGTAAAATCCTGATGCTATTTTAAATGTACCGCTTTTTTGACAAATTTTCCCGCAAAAATATCGGCTTGTTAATTGATGGAATATGACAGAGCGGCAGAAAACGGATTGCAAAATTATAGTTTTGTGTGTAACTTGCCGAAGATGACCGTGTATGGCAGATGTAAAAAAATATTCCTTGCTCACGGCTATGAAAATGTGCTAAAATAATGGAGAAACAACGAAATCGATATTTCCCCTTATAGGGAAATAATTTCGGGAAAGGAACAGATTTTGATATATGGATAATACCATTTCTGAAGTACTTTCATTTGTTGAAGAAAATGATGTAAAGTTCATTCGCCTCACTTTTTGTGACCTGTTTGGGGTCCACAAAAATGTAACCATTATGCCTGGTGAACTCCAACGTGCGTTTACCAGGGGCATTCACTTTGAACAGGGTGCCGTTGCCGGTTTCCAGAAGACCGCCGAACCGCTTTTTCTGGTACCGGATGCGGGAACGGTATCCATTCTGCCGTGGCGTCCTTCCAGGGGAAGGGTCATTCGGTTTTTCTGTGACATCCGCCATGCAGATGGAACGCCGTATGCGTGGTGTGCCCGTTCAATCCTGAAGAAGGAAATTGCGCGGGCAGCGCAGTTTGGTCTGTCCTGCCGGTTTGGAACCGAGTGTGAATTCTATCTTTTTAAGAATGATGAAAACGGAGAACCGACCATGATCCCGCATGACCATGCCGGATATGCGGATATTGCTCCGCTCGACCGGGGTGAAAACGTCAGACGGGAGATCTGCCTTTCGTTGGAAGAAATGGGCTTTTGCCCGGAGACTTCCCATCATGAAGCAGGTCCCGGGCAGAATGAGGTGGATTTCCACTGCTCCGACGCGCTGACAGCCGCCGATAATCTGCTCGCTTTCCGTGCGGCAGTCAAGGCGATTGCCAACAAAAACGGGCTGTACGCCAGCTTTATGCCCAAACCCTTCTCGGATTACAGCGGCAGCGGCATGCATATCAATTTTTCGCTTTCCCGCGGCGGAAAGAACATCATCCATGCCTGCGACGGACTGCATGACGCGACCAGCGAAAGTTTTGTTGAAGGCGTCCTGCGGCATATTGCAGAGATTACCGCTTTTCTGAATCCGCTGACCAATTCTTACAGCCGGTTCGGCAGTTTTGACGCACCGCACAGCATCGGCTGGTCCAAGCGCTGTGACACGTCGCAGCTTATCCGGGTGCCGCTGGCATTCGGCGACCAGGCGCGCATTGAACTGCGCAGCCCGGACTCCTGCTGCAATCCGTATCTTGCGTTTGCGCTGCTGATCGAGGCAGGTCTGGACGGCGTCGAAAACCAGTATCCGCTCCGAGCAGCTGACTGCGGGAACGGCAGCGGGCATCCTTTTCCGGCAGAGCAGCTTCCCGGGACACTGGCAGAAGCGCTGGCAGTTGCAGCCTCTTCCAAAATGGTAGAGCAGGTGCTTCCGCGCGAGATGGTTGAAAATTACTGCAGTGCCAAGCTGCGGGAATGTGAAGCCTGTGCCGCCGGAAATGTCCAGTCGTTTGAACGCAGCCATTATTTCCCCTTCTACTGATCATTTGTCCGGCAATTCGGTACAGATAACGGAAGGGTGACAGTATGGACAGCGTATTGATTGCAGCCGGCAGTGAGAAAGCCCGTCAGGCGTTGGCAGACCTGACAAAGCTGTGTGGGTTGTCTGCACAGTCCTTTGCAGGAT
>CALWWT010000172.1 GCA_944385325.1 uncultured Clostridia bacterium
GGTCCAGGGGCGCAGCCCCTGGGCGCGCCTTGGCGCGCAACCTCATTAAAAAACGTAGCCATTGCCCATGCGAAGCATGGCAATGGCGGAAAAAGAGGACGAGCGATTGACTTTATCGACAGTCTGACAGCCTGGTCAAAAGACCAGGCTGTTTTTGTATATACAAAGGTATAATTGCGCAAAACCTGCAAATAATCAGAAAGTATCCGGAAATGGATACCCAAAACCATTAAAGTGAAAGGAATGGTCCTGATTATGAAAAAAAGGCAGATACTGTCTGCACTGATTGCAGCTACCCTGGCGTCGATGGTCTTTGCAGGATGCGGTGAAGACGGCAAGATTCCGCAGGATAATAGTACAGACAACACCTCCAACCCTGTCAGCGATATGGTCAGCGATACCGGAAACGGTATCGGCGATGTCGTAAGCGACGTGGGTGAGGGAATGAGCGACATGGGCGAAGATATGTCCAACGGTGTGAGTGACATGATGGACGGCAGCGAAGATAAAAATAAGGACAATCAGGATAATAGTGATTGGAAAGAGGACGAAAGCAGCTGGGATGAAAAAAATTCCGATAACAACGGCGTCAATGACCCGGCGCTGAACGATGATTCGGTGTCCGCGCTCGAGCCGGTCGAAACGCAAAAAAAAACGTTAGCGTAACCGGCATCGGTCTTGACCAGCTGGATACAGCCAAACAGGGCTGGGGACAGGGCGTGCAGCTGGATGACCAGAACCGCCCGGTTTCCAGCCTTCAGTTTCAGGAAAAGTACGGTCAGTATGACGCCTATTTTATTGGCGAAACCGTCCCGGACAGCAAGCAGATTTACCTGACGTTTGACGAAGGATATGAAAACGGTTATACAGCTGATATTCTGGATACGTTGAAAGAAAAAAATGTCAGGGCGGTCTTTTTTATCACCGGCGACTATCTGGACGCCGAACCGGAGCTGGTCGGACGGATGATCGCGGAGGGTCATGCCGTCGGCAACCACAGTGAAAACCACCCGTCTTTCCCTGAAATCTCGCCCGAAAAACAGCGGGAAGAACTGGCTGCGCTCGCTGACCGTGTTGCAGAGCAGTTTTCATATACCATGGCCCTTTTCCGTCCGCCGTGCGGCGAATTTTCCGAACAGATGCTGGCGAATGTCCAGCTGATGGGATATAAGACGCTGTTTTGGAGCTTTGCCTACAAGGACTGGGAAAAGGACGGCGGCATCGGTGCAGAAGCGGCGCTTCAGAAAACGACCGGCGCGCTGCATGACGGCGCAATTTATCTGCTGCACGCGGTTTCCCCTGATAATGCTGCCATGCTGGGCGATTTTATTGACGCGGCAAGGGCACAGGGATACCAATTCGCGCTGCCCGTCTGATTGATAATTAAACCATTTAAGCCGGCTGCTTCGGGAGATCTGCGGCCGGTTTTTATTGTGGGATTTATCCAAAATCTGATTGCACAGGGCAGTGCCGTGTGTTATAATAATATAATCAGATAGAATTCCAGTCGAAAATTCCCGAATGACAGCCGGTGTGTTTTCCGGATTTTTCGATTCAGTTCAGAGATTTTCACCGGCGGAAAGGGTGCTACCATGAAGTTTTTACATATTTCCGACCTGCATCTGGGAAAACAGCTTGCCGAATATTCGCTGCTGGAAGACCAGCGGTATATCCTCGGGCAGATTCTGGGTATTGTCGATGACAGGCAGCCGGACGCGGTGATCGTCGCAGGCGACCTGTATGATAAACCGGTTCCTCCGGCTGATGCGGTAACGTTGCTCGATTGGTTCATTACCGAACTGACCAACCGGGGCACCGCACTGCTGATGATCAGCGGAAACCATGATTCGCCGGAACGGTTGGATTTTGGAAGCGGTCTTTTTGAACAAAAGAATGTGTATCTGGTTGGACAGTTTAACGGGCTTCCGAAAAAGGTCACCCTTGGGCAGCCGGGCGATCAGGCGGATTTTTACCTGCTGCCCTTTATCCGTCCGGGCAATGTCCGCGCGTATTACCCGGATGAAAACATCAGGAGTTATGAGGACGCGATGCGCTGCGTGATAAAACGGCTCAGCCTGTCGGAAGACATCCCCAGCGTGCTGGTTGCCCATCAGTTTGTCACCGCCGGAGGGATTTCACCTGAACGGAGTGAATCGGAGATCATTTCGCTGGGTGGAACCGACAATGTTGACGTATCCAATTTTATTTCTTTTCAGTATGTGGCGCTCGGGCATATCCATCGCCCGCAGCGATTGACCAGGGACAGTGTGCGGTATGCCGGTTCGCCCTTGAAATACTCCTTTTCTGAGGCGGAATACGATAAATCGGTGGTGCTGGTCACCCTAAACGGCATGGAGGAACCGTCGGTCGAACTGATCCCGCTGGTTCCCAAACGGGATTTGCGGCGCATCCGCGGATCGCTGGAAAAGCTGCTCAGCGACGAGGTCGTCGCGGCATCCAGCCGGGAGGATTACCTGCATGTCACGCTGACCGATACCGAACCCGCCGACCCGCTTTACCGGCTGCGGCAGGTTTACCCGAATATCATGCGGCTTTCGTTTGCGTCGGCGCTGGAAGAGGAAGATGTGGAGATTGCCGGATGTGAAGAGGTGGAACGCAGGACGCCGCCTCAGCTGTTCGCCGAATTTTACAGCCAGATGCAGGGTGAACAGCTTTCGGAGGAGGACAGTAAGCTGGTGCTCCGGCTGATGGAAAAGATTTGGGGAAGACAGGACGATCTGACGGACGATGCGGAAGGAGGCGGCGAAGTTGAGACCGATTAAACTGACTATGACGGCGTTCGGACCGTATGCCGGGAGCGTGGCGGTGGATTTTTCGCAGTTTGGGGAAAAGGGGCTGTTTTTGATCACCGGCGATACCGGCGCAGGCAAAACGACGATCTTTGACGGCATTACCTTTGCGCTGTACGGTGAGACCAGCGGCAGCGTCCGGGAACCGGATTCGCTGCGCAGCGGATATGCGGGCCCTGATACCGAAACCAGCGTCCGGCTGGAATTCCGCTATGCCGGAAAGCGCTATTCGGTCACCCGTTCCCCGCGCTATGAGCGCCCGAAAAAGCGCGGCGAGGGAACTTCTCTCCATCCGGCGACCGCTGAACTGACCATGCCGGACGGACAGGTTATCACCTCGCTGAGGAGCGTCAATGAAAAGCTGGAGGAAATCATCGGGCTGACGGCACAGCAGTTTTCCCAGGTCGCGATGATCGCGCAGGGTGATTTCCAGAAACTGCTGCTGGCTGAATCGCGGGAGCGGCAGCGGATTTTCACGACCCTGTTTTCGACCGAGGATTTTGCGCGCTTTACCGACCTGCTCCGCTCGATGGAAGCGGAGGCGAGAGGGCAGAAGGACGCCCTTTTTAAGGAAATTCAGCTTCAACAATCACAGATCGAACTGCCTGATGAACTGCGCCCGGACCCGGAAAAATGGCAGTCGCTTGTCGGTTCGCCCTACACCTGGGAGGAGCTCTCTCCGCTGCTGCATAAGGCAATTGAGAACGATCGGGCGTCGGAAAAGGCGCTTGGGGCTTCGGCTGCGGAAAATGAAGAGATGCGCGCCGGGCTGGCAGCGGCAGTCAAAACCGGCGAAGAACTGAATGCCCGGCTGGATAAACTCGAGATGACCCGGCAGGAACTCGCCCTTCAAAAACTGCGCACCGCTGAGATGGAGGAAACCGGGCGCCGGCTCACTTTGGCAGCCGCTGCCGAAAAGGTGCGTCCGGAAGCGGACGGGTGTGTCCGCGCAGCCAAACGGCTGAAAGAGGCGGCACAGGCGCTGCAAAGTTCGGCAGACGAACTGCAAGTCACGCAGGATTCGATGGAAAAGGCAGAGCGTTTGCTCACCTTGCAGCAAAAGAACATCCCGCAGCAAAACCGGCTGACCGGTGAGGTGCAGATGCTGGAAAAGACCCGTCCGCAGTTTGAGCGGCTGGAAAGCCAGATGCAGCTGCAAAAAAAGCTGGAACAGGAACGCAAACAGCTGGTCGGCAAGGTAAACACCCTGATCTGCCGTCAGGAAGAGGAACAGGGCAAGATATCCGGCATGAAGCTGTCGGAGCAGCAGCTCCGCCCGGTTCCGGCAAAGCTGGCAGCGGAACAGGCGGACCTGGCGCGTGCCCGTCAGCTTGCGGCACTGACCGGACGGCTTGTCAGCGCGGTCAAAACCTATCGCGAAACCGTCCGGGAACGGGATAAGATGCAGGCGATCGCCAAATCTGACCTCAAATTCTGGGAACAGACCCAGAAGACGCTGACCGACACCCGTACCCGTTTTTTTGCCCATCAGGCAGGCTTCCTTGCCGGCAGCCTGACCGACGGACAGCCCTGTCCCGTCTGCGGTTCCACCCATCATCCATCGCCTGCGCCGCTTCCCGAGGGCGCTCCGTCGGAAGAACAGCTCAAAAAGGCGGAGACCGCTGAAAAGGAGAGCGGACAGCGCAGTGCCGAAAGCAGCCGCCGGTCGGGAGAACTTGCGGCAAGGGTAGGCGAGATGGAAAAAAGCCTGCTGGTCTCGGTGGAAGGCGCGTATGGGCAGAAGGTGGCGCTGGAACAGATTTCGCCGTTTTTAAAAGAACAGGAGTCTGCCATCAGCGCCCGGATTGAACAGCTGGAAAAAAGCTGCAATGATCTGGAAGCGAAAGCCGCACGTCTGGCTTCTCTCGCAGAGGAGATCGACAGGCGGGAAACGGCTCTTAAAGAGATTTCGGCAAGCCTTGAAGCGGAACGCCAGAATTTGCAGGATGCTTCCGGTAAACTACAGGCGGCGAATGCCGGTATCAATGAAATCCGTGCCCAGCTTCCCTGTCAGTCGCCTGAGGAGCTGGAAAAACTGATTTTCCGCCGCCGTCAGACGCTGACCCGTCTGGAACAGGACCTGCAAACGGCGCGCACTGGGCGTGAAACGGCTGCAACAGCCCTTTCTGCTGCCCAGTCGAAAAACGCGTCCTGTAAAGAGGAACGTGAAAAGTCCGAAACCGATTACCGTCAGGCAGTGGAGCGTTACCGGGAAGCGCTCACTTCAGCTGGTTTCCCGGATAAGGAAGCATATATTGCCGCCCGTCTCCAGCCGGAAACAGCGGCAGCGATGCAGAAGGAACTGGACGGCTGGAACCAGCTGGTTCTCCGGCTCAAGACCTCCTGTGAGACGCTTTCCGAGGAAACCAAGGGTCAGCAGCGCGCCGATATAGCCGGACTTTCGGCGGCACTGGACGCGGCTTCGGGCAAGGGCGAGCGTCTGCGGGCTGAACAGTCGGTCGTCTACCGCCGGAAGGAAAATAACCTGCGCATTTATGAATACCTGAACGAAAAGGCTCCTGCGTTTGCCCGTGCCGCTGCTGGACACGCGAGGGTTTTGCGGCTGTATCAGACGGCTTCGGGCGGTCTGGTCGGAAAGAGAAGGCTGTCGTTTGAGACATTTGTCCAGGCGGCGTATTTTGAAGAGGTTATCCGCGAGGCGAACCGCCGTCTTCGGGTCATGTCCGCCGGTCAGTACAAGCTGCTGCGGACGGATGAAAAGACCGGTGCCTCCCAGACCGGACTGGCACTCAACGTGCTGGACCATTATACCGGCAAGGTGCGCAGTGTCAAGACGCTGTCGGGCGGCGAAACCTTTATGGCGTCGCTGGCGCTGGCACTGGGGCTGTCGGATGTGATTTCCCGGTCTTCGGGCGGAATCAAACTGGATACGATGTTTATCGACGAAGGCTTTGGAACGCTGGATGCTGAATCGCTGGAACTGGCACTCGGGATACTGTCCGAGGTGTCGGCAGGCGACCATCTGGTCGGCATTATCTCGCATGTGAGCGAACTTTCTTCCCGGATTGAAAATAAGATCGTTGTCCGCAAGACTGCTTCCGGCAGTGTTATTAAAAGCTGAGTAAACAAAAATACCGCTGAACGGTTCCATTCCGGCAATCGTTCAGCGGTATTGTATTTGATTTTACAGTTCGATTTCCTCGCCGGGCTGGACAATCAACCGGTTTTCAACATCCAGCTGCTCAGCTTTTTCCATGTCGAACAGTTCGCCCGGCGCCATATGGACCGGAATAACTTTTTTTGCCTGAATCAGACCGGCACATTTTGCAGCCTCATCGGGACCCATGTTGTAAACGCCATCGATCGGCAGCAGCGCATAGTCCAGATTCATCTCGGACATTCTGCCCATCTGTGCAGTGGTGGAGGTATCGCCGGCACAGTAGACCTTTTTGCCGTCCAGCAAGAGGACATATCCGACGCACTCATTCTTTTTGTGGTGAGAGTTGTAAGCCTCGACCGCGCGTACCTGGAAGGTGCCGAAGTTGAACAGGTGGTACGCTCCATCACGGATGGAATCCTTTTCGGTGATTATCCGGCATCCTGCCGCATGGGGCATCAGCTCGACCTGATTGTGGTCATGGTGCTGATGGGTCACGAAGATGTAGTTGGCAGGGAGATCGTATCCTTCACCTGCATACGGGTCAAGATAAATCACGGTGCCGTCATTCATGACGAAGCGGACACTGCCGTGTCCCTGGTATAACATTTTTGCCATTTCCTTCAATCCTCTCTGTTGCAGTGAAAGCGGCGCTTTCAAAGCTGCTTTTTGGATGGTTTTGTGTATTTCTATCTACATTGTATTTTACGGGATTTGGCTCATAAAGTCAAGAGAACTGCTGACAGGATTTGTATTTACCGGCGCTTTTTTTTCTGTGCACAATGATCTGCATCCTTTCAAAAAATGTGAATATTGTATGTTAATGTGAAATTTTAAGGTATTTTTTACCGGACGCCCGCACTTGTCACGAGGGGCTTATTCGTGTATAATGAAGGAACAGGAAGATGCCTTTGACAAGGGATATCCTGGAATGGGCTTTGCCCTTTCTTTAGACAGAGGGGAAATGTTTTGATGGATAAACTGACTGTATGTCTGCTCAACGACTCTTTTCCGCCGACGATTGACGGCGTGGCAAACGCAACGCTCAACTATGCCCGCAGTATTCAGAAAAATCATGGACGCGCGATCGTTGCGACGCCCTGGTATCCGCATGTCCGGGATGATTATCCATTCAAGGTGGTGCGGTACGCGAGCGCTGCCATGACCAAAAAGCTGGGGTACCGCGGCGGCATCCCGTTTGATCTGCGGATGCAAGCCTATCTTGCACGGCAGAATATTGATATTATACATACCCATTGCCCGTTTATTTCGACGGTCGTGGCGCGGATTTTGCGGTATAATACCGGAGCGCCGATCGTTTTCACCTACCACACCAAGTTTGATGTGGATATTGAAAAGCGTGTGGCATTAAACCCGGTGCGCAGCGCGTCATTAAAGCTGCTGCTGAACAATATCAACGCCTGTGACGAAGTCTGGGTCGTCAGCAAGGGCGCCGGTGAAAACCTGAAGAGTCTGGGCTATGAGGGAAAATATATCGTCATGGAAAACGGCGTCGATTTTACCCGCGGGCGCACCGACGATGCGGTATTGGAGCAGATGCGTGCGGAATACGGCATCCGTCCGGAAGAGACGGTATTTTTGTTTGTCGGGCGGATGATGTGGTATAAAGGGGTGCGGATTTCGATCGACGGTCTTGCAAAAGCCAAAAAAGAGGGCGCACAGTTTAAGATGTTTTTTGTCGGAGACGGAGCCGACCGCGCCGAGGTGGAAAGCTACTGCCGTGAGGTCGGTATCGCGGAAGACTGTATCTTTACCGGCGCGATTCAGGACAGGGAAAAGCTGCGCAGTTATTTTTCGCTGGCAGAGCTCTTCCTGTTCCCGTCTACCTATGACACCAACGGCATCGTTGTACGGGAAGCGGCGGCATGTTCCTGCCCGGCGGTGCTGGTCAGGGGAAGCTGTGCAGCCGAAGGAATCACCGACGGACGCAACGGGCTTTTAATTGAAGAAAACGGCGATTCGATGGCGGAAATGATCATGAAAGCCTGCGCTGACCGCAATAAACTCAAAGAGATCGGTCAAAACGCCTGTGAAGAAATCTACCTTTCATGGGATGACGCGGTTGCCAAAGCCTGCGAACGGTACCAGTATGTCATCAAGCGGTATACCCGTGAACGGCGCAGCAGCACGCTGGAACAGGAGATGCGGGAACTCAAGGCGTTTTTCGACCAGCGCAGAAATGAGTATGCCCGGCGTTATTACCGGTTTGGGCGCCAGCTGATCGAAGGGAAGCTCCCGCCGCTGCCGGGCAGGAAGCCGGTCATTGTCAAACAGGAGGAAAAAAATCTCCCCAAATCCGGGAAGGAGTCGAAAAAGTGAAGCAGTATGCGTTAGCGGTCATCGGCGGCGGCGCTTCCGGGATGATGGCGGCTGTTACCGCAGCCGCCAGAAAAGAATGCGGCTCTGTATTGCTGCTGGAACGCGGCGGACGGATTGGACGAAAGCTGCTCGCGACCGGCAATGGACGGTGCAATATCTCCAACCGAAACGCCGGTCGGACAGGATACCATGGCGCCGCGCCGGGATTTGTCCGCCCGGCGATGGAACGGTTCACAGTGGAAAAAACACTGCGGCTGTTTGAAGAGATGGGTTTGCCGGTCATTGAGGAAGAAAACGGGAAACTTTACCCATACAGCTTGCAGGCGGCAGCGGTACTGGATGTACTGCGGCTGGAACTGGAACGGCTTGGGGTGGAAATCCATACCGACAGCGAGGTAGAGTCCATCCGGCGGATAAAGGACGGCAGCTTCCGGCTGGCTGTCCAGTCGGGTGCGGACAGGAGCGAGTATGCCGCAAAACGCGTGATCGTCGCCTGCGGCGGTGAAGCGTCGGCAGGTCTTGGCGGATGCAATGGCGGATACCGGCTGCTGGAAGGACTGGGACACAGGATTACACCGAGACTGCCGGGAATTGTCCAGCTCAAGGGCGATATGAATGGGCTCAAAGGTTTGTCCGGCAGTAAATTTGAAGCCAGCCTGACCCTGAAGGATGGGCAGAAGGTCTGCCGGAGAGAAGACGGCGAACTGCTGTTTACCGATTACGGCGTATCCGGACCGCCGGTCATGCAGCTGTCGGCGACTGCGTCGCGTCTGCTGGACAGAGGAAGAAAGCCGGTGCTGGAAGTGGATTTCCTGCCGCAGATTGCGGAAAATGCCCTGATCGGGATGCTGCACCGCCGCGCAAAGGCTAGACCCGATAAACGGCTGGAAGATTATTTTACCGGATTTATTCCCAAGCGTCTGGGACAGTGTATCCTCAAGCTTTCGGGCGCCGCGCCGCTTTCCCGGCTGTCCGGCAGCCTGGAAAGCCACGAAATTGAGGCAGCTGCCCGGCTGCTCAAATGCTTCCCGGTTCAGATCACCGGCACCAACGGGATGAAAAATGCCCAGGTGACCATCGGCGGCGCCGATACCAGCCAGTTTGACCCGGAGACGATGGAGTCAAAACTGGTGAAGGGACTGTATGTGACCGGCGAGCTGTATGATATCGACGGTGACTGCGGCGGATACAATTTGCAGTGGGCGTGGTCATCCGGACAGCTGGCAGCTGTTCAGGCGGTGGATTCGCTGGCGTAACGGGCGCGGAATGCTTCCGTTTGTTTTGGCAAGTGGGCAGAGCGGTGGAAAATGCGGACGGTTCGCCAATTGTTTCTCAAAATTGAATTCCCTGCTGTTCACAACCTGGTCATTGACTTTTGCGGTAAAAGAAGGTAGAATAAATAAAATAACTGTTTCGGATAAACGTTTGTAAAAAACGACCGCTTGTGCGGTGAACGGGATATCTGTAAGCTAGGAAAGAAGGTATACTATGGATCTTGTCATCATGGCGGCGGGCATCGGTTCCCGTTTTGGCAGCGGCATCAAGCAGCTGACACCGGTGGGTCCTTCCGGAGAGGTCATTCTGGAATATTCGGTGCATGACGCGCTGGAAGCCGGATTTGACCGGGTGGTATTCGTCACCCGCAAGGATTTGGAGAAGACGTTTCACGAGATCGTCGGCGACCGGATCGCAAAGGTCTGCCCGACTGCATACGCTTTTCAGGAACTGGACGACCTGCCGGACGGCTTTGCCTGCCCGGAGGGAAGGACCAAACCCTGGGGCACCGGTCAGGCGATTCTCTGCTGCCGGGATATCGTCAAAGGTCCGTTTGCGATCATTAACGCCGATGACTATTATGGCAAGGAAGCCTTTAAACTGATGCATGACTATCTTGCCGGGAATGACGGCAGCAAGGGTCACTATTGTATGGCAGGCTTTATCCTGGGAAATACCCTTTCGGATAACGGCGCGGTCACCCGCGGCGTCTGCCGGGTGGACGAAAACGGCAACCTCGCCGGTGTGAATGAAACTCATGGTATTGTCAAAACTGAGGACGGCGCGGCTTACGAAAAGGATGGGGAAATGGTACCGATCGATGCCGGCAGCCATGTTTCGATGAACCTGTGGGGACTGACGCCCGAGTTTTTTGAACAGCTGGAAAAAGGCTTTGTGGCGTTTCTCGAAAACCTCAAGCCGGGCGACGTCAAGAGCGAATATCTGCTGCCGACGGTGATTGACGGCATGATTCAGAGTGGGGAAGCAGCGGTCAAAGTGCTTGAAACCCATGATAAATGGTTTGGCGTTACATACGCAGAAGATAAACAGACGGTGGTCGATGCTTTTGCAGCGCTGCATAAAGACGGCGTTTATCCCGAAACTTTATTTGGAGCGTGAACCGGTGCAGCGGATACTTGGATATATGCGCAAGGCGATTCAGGAGTTTGACCTGATCTCAGACGGTGACCGGATTGCCGTTGGTGTTTCGGGCGGAAAGGATTCGGTCGTTCTGCTGGTCGGGCTTGCGAGGCTGAAAAGGTTTATCGGCATCGACTTTTCGATTGTCGGGATCACCCTTGACCCGCAGTTCGGCGGCGTTCCGGGCAATTATGAGGCAGTGGAAAAGCTGTGCGCGGAACTGGGAGTTGAGTACCATATCCTGCCGACCGAGATCGGACAGATCGTTTTTGATGTCCGCAAGGAGCCGAATCCGTGCAGCCTTTGCGCACGGATGCGCCGGGGTGCGCTGCATGACGCGGCGAAAAGGGTTGGATGCAACAAGCTGGCGCTCGGGCATCACTATGACGATGTAGTCGAAACTTTTGTCATGAACCTGTTTAATGAAGGGCGTCTTGGCTGCTTTGCGCCCAAGACCTGGCTTTCGAGGAAGGAACTGTGGATGATCCGCCCGCTGGTGTTCGCGCCGGAAGCGGATATCCGCCGCGCGGCGGCACGGTGCGAACTGCCGGTTGTCAAAAGCCGCTGTCCGGCGGATGGGCATACCTCCCGTGAGGATATCAAAAACTTTCTTGCCGATAAGGAGCGGGAAAGCAACGGCTTTAAATACCGGCTGTTTGGCGCATTGCGCCGCAGCGGATTGGACGGCTGGGGGTACCCTGAAACGGATGTTTCCCACCGCAGGTCAAAACAGAACCTGCCGGATTCGGAAGAATGATCCGGCAGTCTGCATCAGAGCGTGAAAGGATGTGCAGTTTATGAACTTGTTTGATCGTTATGAAATGCGTGAAAAAATGGAGATTCGTTCTTTTGTCACGCTGGTTTTGGGGATTATGACACTGCTGAGTGCGGCGGCTTATCTGATCTACCGCTACGCCAGCGAACACGCTTACCGCGAAAAATGGAAGGATTATGACGACTGCGGCATGATTTGAGCGCAGAGCGGCGTGTCGACCCGGTGTCCGGGCGGACTTGTCCGCGCTGGTCGGCGGCGTTCCGACCGCCTCGATTGCAAAAGTAACTGCCAAAGCGAACGCGGCGGGCGGTTGGTATCAGTTTATTTTCGCACAATGTGGGAATAGTCATATCAAAAAAGTTTTACTCAATTTTTTTCAAAAAATTGTCCGGTCCAGGGTGAAACCCTGGTCGCTCTCCGCAGAGAGCGAAATCTCTTATCCCGAAATAAAATCAGGACAGGGAGGGAAAACTGTCCGGTGGACAGTTTTGCCGTGGGGAGACCCTATTAAGGGGTCTCCCTATGGGAAAAGACCGTTCGATGCGGTCTTTTCCCATAAACAAGCGGCGGCGTGTCGCTGCGGACTTGTTCGTGCGAAAATAAATAGTAAAATCCAACAAAAATGCCAGCCCATACTGTAAAGCACGGGCTGGCTGTTTATTATATGCATAAAAGAGCGACACCGTATGAGCAAAGGCGGCAAAATACCGCCGTCCGGTCAGCGGATCAGCGTGACAATGCTCAGAATCGGAAGCGGGCGGTCATCCTGTCTGACGGCGCTGAGGATACCCATGATCATCAGCACCAGGCAGAGGATATACAAAATCCCGCCGATAATATCCAGAATCGGGAAGAGCGCCAGGATGCTTGCCAGCGTCCAGAGGATAAAGAGGTTTAACCCCTGATTGACATGTCTTTTGACAGCCGGGTCATTGCCGCCGGAAACCAGCCCGACCAGCCATAAGATCCAGATATAGGCAAGGACTGAGTAGAGAACTCTTGTTTGTGAAGCCATAAATGTCCATTCCTTTCTGATGGTGAAATTGAAGCCAAAATGAATTTATATTATATGATAACATGATTTGAATCTATTGACAAGAGATTTTTGGTAAATTTTTCAGGATGCAGTCATTGTTATAAACCTATCGATTTGGTAGGATATACAAAATTCGCGGAATTCTGACCCTGAAAATGATGCCATTTATCGGCTTGACAGCCATGCGAATTCGTGATATCCTTTAGGTACTGGATCATATGACTGACGGAAAGTGGAATGTAAACCACAGGGAGTATGATCGTCAAGGCCGACCGTCTGGGCATCTGAGTCCCTCCCGGTCGGTCTTTTTTTGGGGTGCCGGGAAGACGCAGACGAAGTTTTCTCTTGAAGAAAGGGTGAGAGGTGGATTGGACGGATATCTTCATTCGATTGAGTCGATGGGGCTGGTAGACGGTCCCGGAGTACGTTCGGTGGTATTTCTGTCGGGATGCCTGCTGCGGTGCCGGTACTGCCATAACCCGGACACCTGGAAGGAAGGGATGGGAACCCGTATCTCTCCTCGGCAGCTGGTCGATAAACTGCGCCGGTTTATGCCCTATTACCGTTCGGGCGGCGGCGTGACCTTTTCGGGCGGCGAACCGCTTTTGCAGCCGGAATTCCTGGGTGAAGCGCTGAGGCTTGCGCGCCAGGCAGGGATTCATACCTGTATCGATACGTCGGGCGTCGGAAGGGCGGAGGATGGGCAGTACCGTGAGATTCTTGCCAATACTTCGCTGGTGCTGTACGATGTCAAGCATTATCTGCCGGATGAATATCTGAAGCTCACCGGTATGCCGATGGATGAAACGGCGCGTTTTCTTCAGATCGCGCAGGAGATGCAAGTTCCGATGTGGATACGCCATGTCGTCGTTCCCGGGCTGACGGACGGTGAGGAACATCTTGCCGGTCTGCGGAAATTTGTAGACGGATTGTCTTGTGTGGAACGGGTGGAACTGCTGCCGTATCACCGGCTGGGCGTGCACAAATACGAGACGATGAAGCTGGCTTACAGCCTTGCCGACACGCCGGTCATGAATCCGGATGTATGCGCCGGGCTTCAGAAAAAGTATTTTGCGGAATATACCGCCAAATAACCACTGTAAACCATGTGACCTTGAAAGGATGGATATATGATGGATAAGAATGTATTGAAAAATACCGCCTGGAAGGATTTTGAACCCGGTGTCTGGATGGACGGGGTCAATGTCCGCAGCTTTATCCAGAAAAACTATACCCTTTATGAAGGAGACGACTCCTTCCTTGCCGGTGTCAGCGAAAAGACCGCTAAGGTCTGGGAAAAATGCCATGAGCTGATCGTCGAGGAGATCAAAAAGGGCATTATCGACGTGGAAACCGATATCATTTCGGGTATCGACAACTTTGCGCCCGGGTATATCGACAAGGACAATGAGGTGATCGTCGGCTTGCAGACCGACGCGCCGCTCAAACGGATCGTCAACCTTTACGGCGGTCTGCGGATGGCGCAGTCCAGCCTGAAACAGTACGGCTATACCCTCAATCCCGACATCGAAAAGAAATTCCATGAATACCGCAAGACCCATAATGAAGGTGTTTTCGATGCTTACCCTGAACGGGTACGCGCCGCCCGTCACGCAGGTCTTTTGACCGGTCTGCCGGATGCTTACGGCAGAGGACGCATTATCGGTGACTACCGCCGTGTCGCACTCTACGGCGTCGACTTTTTGCAGGAACAGAAAAAGGAAGACCTGCGTAAGCTGGACGATCCGATGACCGAAGAACTCATCCGGCTGCGGGAAGAGGTCAGCGAACAGATTCGTGCGCTGGACAAGATGAAATCGATGGCTGCCCGGTATGGTGTCGATATCTCCGCTCCGGCTGAGAACGCACAGCAGGCAGTGCAGTATCTGTATATGGCATACCTTGCCGGTATCAAGGAAAACAACGGCGCTGCAACTTCCCTCGGCCGCACCTCCACCTTCCTGGACATCTACATCCAGCGCGACCTCGAAAACGGCACTCTGACCGAAGAAGGCGCACAAGAACTGATCGACCAGTTTATCATCAAGCTGCGCCTGGTCCGTCACCTGCGTACCCCTGAATATAACGAGCTGTTCGGCGGCGACCCGACCTGGGTCACCGAGTCGATCGGCGGCGTTGGCATCAATGGTAAACCGCTGGTTACCAAAAACTCTTACCGTTATCTGCATACCCTGACCAATCTCGGCACCGCTCCCGAACCCAACCTGACCGTTCTCTGGAGCGAAAAGCTGCCCGAAAACTTCAAACGCTACTGCGCAAAGATGTCGATTGCGACCGACTCGATTCAGTACGAGAATGACGACGTCATGCGTCCGATCTATGGCGATGATTACGCAATCGCCTGCTGTGTATCGGCAATGACGGTCGGCAAACAGATGCAGTTCTTCGGTGCGCGTGCGAATATGGCAAAATCTCTGCTGTACGCCATCAATGGCGGTGTGGACGAGCTGAAAGGCACCAAAGTTGTTCCCGGCATTGAACCGATCACCGATGAGGTGCTGGACTTTGACAAGGTCATGGCAAACTACAAGAAGGTGCTTTCCTATGTTGCCGGACTGTATGTTGACGCGGTCAATATTATTCATTTTATGCACGACAAGTACGCTTATGAAGCTTCCCAGATGGCGCTGCATGATACCCATGTCGAGCGTCTGATGGCGTTCGGTATGGCTGGGCTTTCGGTTGCAGCCGACTCGCTGTCCGCGATCAAGTTTGCCAAGGTCAAACCGATTCGCAACCATGCCGGTATTGCTGTTGACTTTACCGTCAAGGGCGATTTCCCGAAATACGGCAATGACGACGACCGTGTGGACGATCTGGCAGTTGAAGCGGTTACCTACTTCTCGAATGAGCTGAAAAAGCATCCGCTTTACCGTGACGCAATCCATACCCTGTCCGCACTGACCATCACTTCCAACGTCATGTACGGCAAAAAGACCGGTCCGACTCCTGACGGACGCAAGGTCGGCGAACCGCTTGCACCCGGTGCCAACCCGATGCATGGCCGTGATGAAAACGGCGCGCTTGCATCCCTCAACTCGGTTGCAAAGATTCCTTACCGTAATGTCTGCCAGGACGGTGTTTCCAACACCTTCTCGATTGTTCCGAACGCTCTTGGCAAGACCGAAACCGAACGGGAAAACAACCTCGTCACCATCCTGGACGGATATTTTGCACAGGGTGCACATCACCTGAATGTCAACGTCCTCAACCGTCAGCTGCTGATTGACGCGATGGAGCATCCCGAGCAGTACCCGACTCTGACTATCCGTGTCTCCGGTTACGCGGTCAACTTCAACCGTCTCTCCCGTGAGCAGCAGCTGGAAGTCATCAGCCGTACTTTCCACGAGAGCATCTGATGGAGGGAACCTGATGGGAAAATATTATCATCGCCAGTGCAGCCGTAAGGTCGCAGAAGGCGGTATGGTCTATTATATTGCGGAATTGCAGCTGCTGATGCCGGACGGGAGTCTCCACTATCTTTGCGGCAGTTTCCCGGAAGGTGATGAAGCCGGTATCCGCTTTACCGCCGCCAGTGAATCGATGTATGATCTGATGATCGGCAAGGCGGAAGAAGTAGATGAGGATATCGTCTATTACGCATCCTGGCGCGGAACTGCTGCCCCGGAAGACAGCGGCTATCAGGAAGCTGCCGACTTCCTCTGCCAGATGGTTGCGGCGTATCGCCGCTGATTTGTTCGACGCGGCCATCTCTCACGCTCCGGACTGGGCGAGACGGTTCGACAAGCTCACCGTCTTCGATGGTACAGCTGGACGCACTGAAAAAGACAGTCAATAAAAAGGAAAGCTCCCCGAAGCAATATACTTCGGGGAGCTTTTGCTGTATGTAATTATTTACGGGTGCTGATTTCACAGTCAGCGTCTTTGCGGATATGCTCATCGAGGATGATCTCGCCGATATGGTCGGCAACAATCGAGCCGTGATGCGGGTTTTTAACGCTGATGATTTCGCCGTTGATGGTAGCGGTAACGTCGCTGTTCTCAAACGCGAAGTCCGCGCCTACCATCTCACAGTCTTTCAGCACCAGACCTTTGCAGTAGCACAGCGGCTGGGTGCCGATGATCTTGCAGCGGATGAGGCGCAGGTTTTTGCTGTACCATGCCAGATATTCGCCTTTGATGACCGAATCGTATACGGCGACGTTTTTGGTATGTCAGAAAGCATCTTTTGTATCCAGTACTGAGTTGCGGATAACCAGATTTTCCACATACTGGAAGGAATATTTGCCTTTCAGCCGGAGATTCTCGATCTCCATATCACGGGTATGCAAAAAGGGGTATTCGCCTTCCAGCGAGCAGTCGTTGATATTGATACCGC
>CALWWT010000173.1 GCA_944385325.1 uncultured Clostridia bacterium
GCAATTGAAAAAGCAAGACAGGCTGAAATTATTTTTGCAGGTTTCTGGACCGACCGCGGCAGTTGTGACGCCGGAATGGCGGATTTTCTGCAACAGTGCGGAGCGCGGCATTTTTTCCTGTTTGGTACCGCGGGCTTTGGCGGCTCGGAAGAATATTACGGGCAGATATTGGGTGCGGTGCGGAAAAATCTGAGCGGCGCGGCACGGCTTGAAGGCAGCTTTGTCTGCCAGGGACAGATGCCGGATGCGGTGCGGCAGCGGTATGAGAAGATGGAACCGTCTTCAACCCGCCAGCAGATGCTGGATAATTTCGACCATGCGGTCGGGCATCCGGATGAGGCGGATTTTGCCCATCTTAAAGCGGCGATAGAAAACCTGAAAATCAATAGAAGTGGATAAAATAAAACAGGAGGATGAAGTTTATGGAAAACTTTGCGGCAAATCTGGTACAGCTTGGACAGAAGATTTATGCAATCGATCAGCAGATGGTGCGCAGCTTTCTGATTGTAGGTGAAAAATCGGCACTCTGCCTGGATGCCGGTGTAAGTAAAGCGGATTTCACCGGATTGATTCGGAATGTGACCGATCTGCCGGTATCCTGCTGTCTGACTCATAGCGATGGTGATCATACTGCAAATCTGGAGAGTTTTTCCCGTATCTATATTCACTCGAATGAACTTCCGCTGTTGGATCGGGGACGGTGTTCTGCGGATGCAGAGGTGATTACTGTTGAGAAGGGCGCCATTTTTGATCTTGGCGGCATAGTGCTGGAAGTTGTGGAATGCCCGGGTCATACGCCGGGTTCGATTGCGCTGCTGGATAAAGAAACGGGTATCCTCTTTTCAGGAGACACCGTTTCATATGGTCCAGTATATATGTTTGGCGGACACCGCAATCTGGATGATTATATTGACAGCCTGCATCAATTACAGGGGTTGGCAGCGGAAAAACGTTTTGACATTGTCTATCCCAGCCACAATACATGTCCTGTGCCTGCGTCAATTATCCCTGAACTGATTGCCTGCGCAGAAGGGATTAGAGATGGCTCTGTACAGGGACGTCCGGCTGAAATGGGACGCCCCGGAACGGAAGACGTGATGCTGTATACATACGGGAAGTGTGGTATCTATCGCTGAACGGTAAGGGGATGATTTCATGACCGAACTGGATATTCTGATGCACGCAAAGGATTATATCGATAAACTTGCACAGGGAATTGACCCGATCAGCGGACGTGAAGTGCCGGAAGACTCGGTCATCAATCAGGCGCGTCTGGTTCGTTGTTTTTTCTATGTATCGGGTGTCTTGCAGCAGGTAATTGATAATGGTGGTGTGAATTCACCAAAGCCCAGAACAACCAAAAAGTTACCGTTTGAGCTGACAGATGGTATGCGTGATCAGGTGCTTTATTCCGCAGAGCCGGTTTATATCAGTTTTTTTGTAGAACAGCTGAATAATTTGCGTGATAAGAGTACAGTAAAAAAGCTGTCAACTGCTACTGTTACCAATTGGCTGGTTGAAAAAGGCTTTTTATATCTGGAAACAGACGCATTTGGAAAGGTTCGCAAGTATCCGACTGAAGCTGGAAAAAGCATTGGAATTTCGCAAGAGGTACGCAGTGGCGAGTATAACGACCGGATAGTCGTGCTGTACAACGAAGACGCTCAGCGTTTTATCATCGACCATATGGAGGATATTCTTCACCCGATTGAGCCTGAACTGGCATGATATTTTGAAAGGGTACGGTTGTTCGTGACAATATCACAGAAAAATCCTTTGTTTTGGGATAAACTGTAATCAGCAGAGAGATACTGAATATAGTTTTTGATAAAGGGAGGATTTTTATGACAAATAATCATGTTTACGATATGGTCATTATCGGCGGCGGTCCCGGAGGATATACAGCGGCATTATACGCGGTTCGTGCCGGGCTGGATACGGTGCTGCTGGAAAAATTTTCGGCAGGCGGACAGATGGCGCTGACCGACCAGATTGACAACTATCCGGGATTTGAAAACGGGATTGACGGGTTTACGCTGGCAGAAAAAATGAAGCAGGGCGCGGAACGGTTTGGGGCAAAAACCAAATATGCCGAGGTAAAACGGGTTGATCTAAATGCCAGTCCAAAGGTGATCGAAACTTCCGAAGGTGTCTTTTACGGCAGAACGGTCGTCTTTTCGACCGGCGCGAATCCCAGAGAACTGGGACTTGCTGAGGAAAAGGAACTGGTTGGGAAAGGTGTAGCCTACTGCGCGTCCTGCGACGGGATGTTTTACCGCGGAAAGACAGTTGTCGTAGTTGGCGGCGGCAATACAGCCGCTGAGGATGCATTGCTGCTGAGCCGGCTTGCCAAAAAGGTCATTCTGGTGCATCGCCGGGACAGCTTGCGTGCGACAAAAGTTTATCACGAGCCGCTGATGAAAGCGGAGAATGTGGAATTTCGATGGAATTCGGTGGTCACCGGGCTGCTGCATGAGGATAAAGTCACTGGCGTGAAGCTGAAAGATGTCCAGACGGGTGAAGAAACGGTTGTGGAGTGTGACGGTGTGTTTGTCAGCATCGGACGCAAGCCTGCGACCGAGCTGGTCAAAGACCAGCTGACCCTTGACCAGGGCGGATATGTTGCCGCCGATGAATCCACCCGGACGAATATTCCCGGCGTATATGCGGTCGGAGATGTCCGGACAAAGGTGCTCCGGCAGGTCGTGACGGCGGTTGCCGATGGTGCGATGGCAGTATACTATGCCGAGGAATATCTCGCGGAACAGAAGATCTGAATTCCAACCGGCTGCGGCAGATTGCAGAGCAAATCATTTTATCCAATAAAACAGACCTGCGCCCGACCATAATTGACAGGTTGGAAGCAGGTCTGTTATCGTTTTCAGAAGGAGAGAACAGTTATGTTTAAGGACAAGGTAATCGTCGTCACCGGCGGCGCAAAGGGTATCGGCAAAACGATCGCAGATGAATTCCGCAAGGAAGGCGCACAGGTATGTATCATCGACCTGCTTCCAAACGACTTTTTTGTCGGAGATGTAGGGAAACAGAAGACGCTGGAAGCGTTCGCGAATAAGGTGATTGCAGAATATGGAAGGGTGGACGTGCTGGTCAATAACGCGCTTCCAGTCATGATAGGACTGGACGAATGCAGTTATGAGCAGTTTAATTATGCGCTGCGCGTCGGTGTGACAGCGCCTTTTTACCTTGCAAAACTGTTTGCGCCCTACTTTGCGCCGGGCGCTTCGATTATCAATATTTCTTCTTCCCGTGACCGGATGAGCCAGCCGCAGACTGAAAGCTATACCGCAGCAAAGGGAGGCATCTCGGCATTGACCCATGCGCTTGCTGTCAGCCTGTCCGGAAAAGTCCGGGTCAATTCCATTTCGCCCGGATGGATTGACACCGCTTTTACCGAATATCAGGGACCGGACGCTTTTCAGCATCCGGCTGGTCGTGTGGGCAATCCGCTGGATATTGCGAACATGGTTTTATTTCTCGCGTCGGATAAAGCCGGGTTCATTACCGGCGAAAATATCTGCATCGACGGCGGCATGACCCGACAGATGGTCTATCACAATGACTGCGGCTGGACGCTTGCGGAATCATGATCTGCCCATCAGCACCGGATGGCAACCTTGATGACACCGTCCTGATGGTTTTCAAAAAGC
The DNA here is from genome assembly GCA_944385325.1 of uncultured Clostridia bacterium. Classification (GTDB taxonomy): domain Bacteria; phylum Bacillota; class Clostridia; order Oscillospirales; family Ruminococcaceae; genus Faecivivens. Next base: position 3,669 of record CALWWT010000173.1, read on the forward strand.
GCATACGCCGCCTCAATTTCTGCAAGCGGATAGGTGTGGGTGATCAGCGGCGTTGTATCGATTTTACCTCGTTCGATCAGCCGGAGCGTCTCCGAACAGTTGCATCCGTCGACCCCACCGGTTTTGAAGATAAGGTTTTTGCCGTACATATCCGGCAGTGGCAGAATCTGTGCTTCATCATAGAGCGCCACGACCGTTACGATAGCGTTCGGACGGGCAGATTCCCATGCCGTCTGGAAGCTTGTCTTGCTTCCGGCGACTTCCAGAACCACATCTGCGCCGCCATGCGGACAGTTGGCAGCGATACATTGCTGTAACGCGTCAGGAGTTGTTGTGACAACATCCGGATAATGTTTCCGGACAAATTCGGTGCGCAGTGGGTCAGGATCGCAGACGAGGACGCGCCGCGGTTTTTTGAGCAGGACGCATTGCAGCGTGCATAGCCCGGTCGGTCCTGCGCCCAGAATCAACACGGTGTCTTCGGGTTTGATCTCAGAGATTTCCGCTGCCCAGTATCCGGTCGCAAGGACGTCCCCAACCAGAAGCGCCTGCAAATCGGTCACGCTGTCCGGGATTTTGTCCAGCCCCTGGTCGGCGTGCGGAACTCGGACATATTCTGCCTGTCCGCCGTCGATACGGCAGCCGAGCGCCCATCCGCCGTCCGGGTCGGTACAGTTGTTGACCCAGCCGTTTTTGCAGAAAAAGCATTCCCCACAGAAGGTTTCGACGTTGACCGTCACCCGGTCACCAGGCGCTACCGTCCTGACAGCGGTTCCAATCTGTTCGACGATACCGACCATCTCATGCCCGACGGTAATCCCGGGAACAGCTCTCGGGACGGAACCGTGCTTGATGTGCAGGTCACTGGTGCAGATACTGGCGAGAGTTACTCTGACGATTGCGTCACGCGGGTCCAGCAAGATGGGTTTTGGTTTTTCACACAGTGAAAATTTTCC
>CALWWT010000174.1 GCA_944385325.1 uncultured Clostridia bacterium
ACCAGCCGGACATTGGAAAACATCAGTCCAAAATAATAATCAATAAACTTTGCAAGGGAACCGGCGCTCCGGTCACCGATCACATAAATCGTCCTGGCCTCGGCGATCGCATCGACCGCACGGTCAAAATCTTCCTTGGAAATCTCCTCAAGGGTATGGCGTATCTTGTCAATATCAAACGAAAGCACCTTATCCAGTACATCTCCGCCGCCAATCCGGTCCTGTGTAACCGCAATCCGCTGGACGCTGGTCAGCTGGGTTTTGATCACCTGCTGCAAAGCACGGGATAATTCGGGGTAACCGCCAAATCCCAGCTCGTACGCAAAACGAACGACAGTCGATTCACTGACACCGACCGTTGCACCCATCTTCGCTGCCGTCATAAACGCCGCTTTATCGGTGTGGCTGGTAATAAAATCCGCGATCCTCTTCTGACCTTTTGAAAAAGTAGGACGCGCCTGGGTAATCTTGTCCAAAATATCCATTGTTATTTCTGCCTTTCCGTTCTCCGCGCACAGCTGCCCGCGGAAATAATCTGCATCTATTATAACAACAACTTTCGCGTTTTGCAAGTGATTTTGCCAAGAACTGCAAAAATTGGTCCTTTTTTTCGGATAACCAAAAATTTCTGCAACTTATCCTTCAAATCTGCACATCATCTGCGCCGGACACACAAAACCGCCTGCGGTTTTCACCACAGGCGGCAGGTTCTTCAGGATACTGAACTGTGACTGCACCCAGCGGACAGTTCCTTATGACTGATGGGTTTTGCCCGACTTACGCAGTTCCACACGGCGGATCTTGCCGCTGATGGTCTTGGGCAGCTCGTCGACAAATTCGATCACACGCGGATATTTATAAGGCGCGGTCTGGTTTTTGACATAATTCTGGATCTCCTTTGCCAGTTCGTCAGACGGCGTATACCCCTTTGCCAGGACAATCGTCGCCTTGACAACGGTACCGCGAACCGGGTCAGGAACGCCGGTAACACCGCATTCCAGTACCTGCGGCAGTTCCATCAGCACGCTTTCGATTTCAAACGGCCCAATCCGGTAGCCGGAAGATTTGATAACATCGTCCGTCCGTCCGACATACCAGAAAAATCCGTCCTCGTCCTTCCACGCGGTATCACAGGTATGATAGTACCCGTCATGCCAGACATCCTCAGTCTTTGCCGCGTCCGGGTCGCCGCCGTCATAATACTTCTGGAACATCCCGATCGGATGGACGCCTTCAGGCGTACGGACGACGATTTCACCCGTCTCACCAGGAGGCAGCGGCTGATCGTTTTCGTCAACAATATCCACGTCATACAGCGGAGAAGCCTTGCCCAGCGAGCCGACCTTTTCGTCCTTCGCGCCGACAAAATTGCCCATCAGGACGGTGGTTTCGGTCTGACCGAACGCTTCGTGAATCCGCAGACCGGTCTTCTGCTCAAACTGGCGGAATACCTCCGGGTTGAGCGCTTCACCGGCAGTCGTGACATATTTCAGAGAAGAAAGGTCGTAGTTTTCCAGACCTTCTTTAATCAGGAAACGGTAGATAGTCGGCGGCGCACAGAAGGTCGTGATCTTATACTCCTGGATTTTTGCCAGCAGATCAGCCGGAATAAACCGGTCAAAGTCGTAGACAAAAATCCCGGCGCCCAAAAACCACTGACCATACAGTTTCCCCCAGACCGATTTTGCCCATCCGGTTTCGGAAACGGTCAGATGCAGCCCGTCCGGGTCGACGTTGTGCCAGTATTTGGCGGTCACGATATGGGCAATCGGATAGGTGTGGTCATGACAGACCATCTTGGGATATCCGGTCGTACCGGAAGTAAAGTACAAAAGCAGTGTATCGGTTGCCAGTGTTTCCATCCGCTGGGTCATCGGCGCGGTCTTTTCAATCATCGCATCAAACGGCAGCCAGCCTTCCCGTTCACCACGGACAATAAACCGTGTCCGGATGCCCGGATAATCCTTCATCGCGCCTTCCACATGCAGACAGGTATCATCCTCCGCACTGGCAACGATCGCCGTCACGCCAGCACTCTTGAACCGGTACAGGAAATCTTTGGCGGTCAGCAGATGGGTTGCCGGAATCGCAATCGCGCCCAGCTTATGCAGCCCCAGAATCGCAAACCAGAACTGGAAATGCCGTTTGAGCACCAGCATGACCCGGTCACCGCGGCGGATACCCTGTTCATAAAAAAGCGCTGCCGCACGGGACGCGTATTCGCTGATCTCTCCAAAAGTAAAGCTGCGCTGTTCTCCGGCGACATTGCACCAGACCATTGCGCGGCGCCCGGGTTCATTACGGGCGATCTCGTCGATCACATCATACGCGAAATTGAAATGTTCGTCATACACCGGTTCAAAGTGTTGGATGACACCATCCTCATTAAAACTCTCCCTGCAAAATTTCTGATGCAGCAGCTTCATATCCATAATTCCAAATCCTTTCCACCGCCGGACATAAGGTCCAAAAAAAGTCCGGCATCAATCCGGAAGCAGCCGGCAATACCGGAGAAAAACTTGTCGCTCGGCATAGCTTCCGCAATTTCTTATATTCAAATGTATACTTATATATACTTTACAGCTTGTCGATAAAATCAATTTTTCCGATTTTTGTCCGCCGTTGCCGCCTGCCGCGCCAACGGCTACGTTTTTTAGGGGTTGCGCGCCAAGGGCGCGCCCAGGGCATGGTTCGCTGCGCGAACCATCCGCCCTAGACCTACTTTAAAAAACTTACAGTGTATTTGCAAACTGTAAGATTTCTGAATAAGCCGCTTATAACCTGAACTTTTTCGACAACTTGAAATGTATACTTATATATACTTTAATACCTTTAAAAGGATTTGTCAATGTGCGTTTGGGCATCAGGGAAAAATTATGCAAATATTTTTTGTATCATCCGGGTGCCGTTCTAACAGGCTGGGAACCGATACGCGCAAAACCATAGCTTTATGCGCCAAATCGCTGTTATTTTCTGACGTTTCCGCTGCTGATGCCTTTTACCTGCTGACCAAGCGGCAGCCAGTCGAGCGCACGCAGGATATATTCATCCCAGAACACCCAGTCATGTTTCCCGGGACCCTCTTCCCAGGTGAGCGAAACGCCGTTTTCCCGCAGGAAGTCACGGTATGCGCAGTTTTGTTCATACAGGAAATCCTCGGTACCGCAGCACTGGTAGATTTCGGGAACCGGTTTCCCCTCTTCTTTCAGCTTGAGCAGCAGGGCGCGGTAATCCTTGACGCTCCCCATCAGTTTGGACAGGTCGCCGAATACGCTCTGATAAAAACCGCGGCGATGGGTCGGCATCGGGTCATCCGGTGTGGAAGCCAGCACCCGCTCCAAAATCAGTCCGGCTGAGAGCATGATAATCCGCCCGAAGGTATCCGAGTACCGCAGACCATTGACAATCGCGCCGTATCCGCCCATCGACAGACCGCCGATAAAGGTATCTTCCCGTTTATCCGACAGGTTAAACGTATCCCGGGTAAACTCAACGAGGTCTTCGCCGATAAACCTGCCGTAATAGTTTTCACTTTCCGGATTATCGACATAAAAACGGTTCTCGCCCGAGGGCATGACGACACACAACCCTCTGTCCTGCGCCCAGGATTGCAGTCGGGTCCCGGTCACCCAGTCGGTATAGTTGCCGAAGATGCCGTGCAGCAGGTAAAGGGTTTTGAGCGGCTTCTTCTCAGGACGCGCCATGCCTGGGAAAACCGCCTTATCGGTCGGGATGATCACATTGACGGTGACGGTACGCATCAGCGATTTCGAAAAAAAGTCTGCCTGGATAAGTGCCATAGTGAAAAACTCCTCTCTGTTTAAGTATAACGTTATAATAACATAAGGATAGCATATCCGCATATAAATGTCCATACTTTTTCCCGTTTTTTTACATATAAATTGATTTTTTATGAAGTTCGGTACTTTTCAACTCTCTGTGGGTATGCTATAATAATAAACAAGATAATTCTGGCCTTTACAGCGGCCGCGATTTTCGACGACAAGCTGACCGCCAATGAAAGGATGTAATCATTTATGAGAAAAACCAAAATCGTATGTACCATCGGTCCCGCTTGCTCGGATGAGGAAACCCTGACCAGAATGTGCAAGGCCGGCATGAACGTTGCCCGCCTTAACTTCTCCCACGGCACCCATCCCGAACATCTGGAAAAAATCAACCTGATTAAAAAGGTCCGGCAAAAACTGCATATGCCCATCGCCATCCTGCTGGATACCAAGGGTCCTGAATACCGTATCCGTACCTTTAAAGACGGCAAGGTATTCCTGAATGAAGGCGACCGCTTCACCTTCACCACCGAAGAAACCGAAGGCGACGAAACCCATGTCTCGGTCAGCTACAAAGGCATGGCAAAAGATTTGCAGGTCGGCGACAAAATTCTGCTCAACAACGGTCTGATGAGCTTTGAGGTCGAGGAACTGACCAATACCGACGTGATCTGCCGGGTACTGGTCGGCGGTGAGCTTTCCAACCGCAAGAGCATGGCTTTCCCCGGCAAGGTGCTCAAACAGAAATACCTGAGCGATCAGGATAAGGAAGATATCCGTTTTGGCGTGGAGAATGACGTTGATTTTATCGCCTGTTCGTTTGTCTCCTGCGCACAGGATCTGAAGGATATCCACAACTACCTGGATGAGATCGGCGGTGCAAAGGATATCGATTTGATTGCCAAAATCGAAAACCGTTCAGGCGTAGACAATATTGAAGAGATCTGCTCCCAGTGCGACGGCATTATGATCGGCCGCGGCGACATGGGTGTCGAAATTCCGTATGAGGAACTGCCGGGCATCCAGAAAATGCTGATCTCCAAGTGCGGACTGCTGGGCAAACGGGTCATTACCGCAACCGAGATGCTGGAATCGATGATCCACAATCTCCGCCCGACCAGAGCGGAAATTTCCGACGTCGCAAACGCAGTTTACGACGGCACCAGCGCGATCATGCTCTCGGGTGAGACTGCCGCCGGCGACCACCCGGTCGAAGCAGTTGAAGCGATGGCAAAAATTGCCCGCTGGACCGAGAAAAATATCGATTATACCGATCGTTTCCATGACGGGGACTTCCACATCAAAAATACGGTGGACGCGTTGTCCCATGCGACCTGCGGCATGGCAATCGACCTGAAAGCATCGGCGATTGCGGTATGTTCGCTGTCGGGCAAGACGGTACGGATGGTTTCCCGGTTCCGTTCCCCCTGCCCAATCCTCGGCGTCAC
>CALWWT010000175.1 GCA_944385325.1 uncultured Clostridia bacterium
GGGCGCGCGTAAGCGCGCAACCCCACTAAAAAACGCAGCCATTGCCCATGCGAAGCATGGCAATGGCGGAAAAAGAAGACGAGCGATTGAGTGTATCGACAGTCTGAAACGGAAGGTGTGCATTGCATACCTTCCGTTTTCCAGTTTATCAGCAATCTTTGCTGATGCGGACGACCGCTTTTACAATATTGTTTTTGTCTGAAACGCTTTTATCCATTGCATTCTGGATATCATCGAAATCAAAAATGTCGGTGACAATCCCTTTGAGGTTGACCTTACCGGCTGCAACCGCATCAATCGCCATCGGGTAGATATGGCGGTAGCGGAAAACCGTCTTGAAGGTCAGTTCCTTGTCCAGTGCCAGACTCAGTGGCAGTGTCATTTCACCCGATTTGCTGTATCCGACCAGTACAATTGTTGCGCCTTTTCGGGTCATGGAAATCGCCTGACGGGTGCAGATTTCGGTACCAGATGTCTCAATGACCAGATCACAGCCTCTGCCGCCGGTCAGCTGCATGACCGCCTCAACTGCATCCTGTTCCCGGCCATTGATGACACCATCGGCGCCAAGTTCAATCGCTTTTTCCAGCCGCTTTTCCATCAGGTCGACGACATATACCTTTGATACGCCTTCCGCTTTCAGCGCCATCATCGATACCAGCCCGATACAGCCTGCTCCCAGAACCACCGCAGTCTGACCGGCATGTGCGCCGCCCTGATTGGCAGCATGGAAACCGACTGCCAGAGGTTCAATCAGAGCGCCTTCCATTGTGCTGACATTGTCCGGCAGTTTAAAGCAGAGCGCCGCTTCATGGGCGACATATTCCTGAAAGACACCGTCAACAGGAGGTGTTGCAAAGAAAATGACGTCGGGACAGAGGTTATATTCGCCTTTGCGGCAGAATTCACAGTGTCCGCAGGTTTTGCCCGGTTCCAGTGCGACCCGGTCGCCGACTTTGAGGTGACGGACGTTTTCACCCACTTCGACTACTCTGCCGCCCGGTTCATGTCCCAGAACGAAAGGCGGTTTAACGACGTATTTGCCGATAGCACCTGTTTCATAATAGTGCATATCGCTGCCGCAGATGCCGACATATTCCAGCTTGACCAGTACCTCATCCGGGCCGGGAGTCGGGATATCCCGTTCAATAAAGCCCATCTGTCCGATGCCGTTCATGACGGCGACCTTCATTTTACCCTGCATAGCTGACGCCTCCATTAATATGTATTTACTTTTATAAAGTATTTATGAAAGTATCTATATTAAAACACCGTTTGCGGTTTTTGTCAAGAGGTTAAATGAACTTTTCCCAAAAAACAAACAGACGGAACGTTTTTCCGTCCCGTCTCAGGCTGTCGATAAAGTCAATCGCTCGTTCTCTTTTTCTGCCATTGCCGCAGCAAGCGGCAATGGCTACGATTTTTAGGGGGGTTGCGCGCTTACGCGCGCCCAGGGCAGGCTTTCCCAGAAAGCCTGTTTGCAACGCGAACCGTCCGCCCCTGGACCTGCTTTCCGTCTTATGATAAACTTTAGTTGAATTTTAGCGATTTTAAAAATTCTCCAAAATACTTTTTCGACAAGCTCAGACGGAACGTTTTTCCGTCCCGTCTGTATTACAGCTCCTGAATAAACCTTTCAATCTGCATCAACGCCGCTCCCATCGCGGAAGCCTCTCGTTTATACCGGCAAAACCGGAAATACTCTGCATTCGGTTCAAAGGTATTGCGTCCGGATAAAAGCTGCCGGATTTTGTCTCCGTACTCCTCAAGATATCCGCCCACATATCCGCCTGCAATAATCGGGCAGTCAAACGCCATCCGCAGGTTATTGACCGCTGTCGTCAGATATCGCAGATATTCTTCCCAGACCGCTGTGGCAGCCGGGTCATTGTTCCTTAGCAGTTCGAAAAACTGTTCCAGATTGCCGTCGGTATGTTCCGTCAGTACTTTTGCCGAACAGTATGCGTCCAGACAACCGCGCTTGCCGCAGTAACAGGTTTTCCCATCCATCACCAGCGTCATGTGTCCGAATTCAGCTGCCCGAAGATGGTCACCTTCGTACAGTTCACCGCTGTTGAGAATCGCGCCGCCGACGCTGTTGCTCAGTGAGAGGTAAACGACATTTCCGGGTGCATCCTCTCCCCATACTTCTGCCAGTCCGGCAGCGCTTGCGTCGTTGACAAACAGGCAGGGAAAGGGAATATGCCGGGAAAAGAAGGCTGTCGGCAGGTTTTCCGTTCCCAGTACCTGTGAAACGACCAGCGTTTCACCCGACATATCCAGAATACCCGGCAAAGCAATTCCGCATCCCAGCAGTTTTTCTGAATTGATGCCGAACCTGGCTGTAAATTCCGCCACCATTTCACCCAGCTGACGGCTGTACTCTTCATCTGTTGAAAATTCCGTTTTCCGGCGTTCATATCCTGCCAGCTGTCCCGACAGGTCGGCAAGCACCATGCCTATATGATTCTGGGTGATTTCAATACCAACCGCCATTTTTGCTTCTCTGACCGGAGCAAAAGCCCGTGCTTTTCTGCCGCCGGTGGAAGCAAATTCTCCGACTTCCTGTACCAGTCCCATTTCGATCAGTTCCCGGACATTCTGTAAAACCGTCGGCCAGCTGTTTTGCAGAATAGAGGCGAGTTCCGGCTGGGAAATGCGGTCACACCTGAGAATACAGCGCAGGGTACGGATTCGGTTATTCTTTTTGATATCGCGGCTGCTTGCCCGCTGTTCCTTCATCTTCATCATCCTTATTCATGATACTATCATATTAACCGATTTTGCGAAGATTGGCAAGCAGATGCCGCTGCTTTCCGGCTGCCTGTGCGATTATTCGTGAAAAAGTTCTTCCCGGGTCGGTTCACGGTGTACCCTGCATGGATTGCCGAAAGCGATTACGTTGTCCGGAATATCTTTTGTCACGACGCTGCCTGCGCCGATCACCACATTGCTGCCAATCGTCACACCCGGCATCACTCTGACACCGGCTCCAATCCATACATTGTCACCAACCGTAATCGGTCGTGCGTATTCC
>CALWWT010000176.1 GCA_944385325.1 uncultured Clostridia bacterium
GTCCTGCAAAAAAACCGGCAAAACCGCGAAATCCGCCAGCTTCTCTGCCCTCAGGAACAGAACGGCGTCCGCTCCCTTTAGAGTACGTTCTCCCACCAGGGAATGTGAACCCCTAAGTGAAACTATAGTTATTATACCACGGATTGGAAAAAGGTCAACGGATTTTGCCGAGTTTCTTCAGGATTTGCTAAAATTTCGTACAGGAGTTGTAACAGCGCTTAAAAATTATTCACATGTTTGTGCATCTGTCACATATTTTTTTACCCTGTTTTTCCACATACAGCCGCTTGTTATCGTTGTTTTAGGTTTTGTTTTCTATATTTTTTCATCATGTCCGGACGCTTTTTGGCGGTTCTGTCCAATGACTGCTGGTGCCGCCATTCTTCAATTTTCGCATGGTGTCCGCTTCGCAGCACATCCGGCACTGCCATCCCGTCCCAGACCTCCGGACGGGTGTACTGCGGGTATTCCAAAAGCCCGTTCATGTGGCTTTCTTCCTCAAAACAGATGTCCGCCGCAAGTACGCCGTCGCACAGCCGCACGACAGCATCCGTCAGCACCAGTGCGCCCAGTTCGCCGCCGGTCAGCACATAGTCGCCAATGGAAATTTCTTCGTCCACGATCCGGGTGAGTATCCGCTCGTCCACCCCTTCATAGTGCCCGCACAGCAATAAAAGGTGCGGATATTCCCGCAGCTCCAGCGCGCGCCCTTCGGTCAGCACACGCCCCTGCGGCGACATGTAAATGACGTACGGCACCGACTGGCTCTGGCGGATAATGTCCAGATAACACCGGTAGATCGGCTCCGGCTGCATGACCATCCCTTTGCCGCCGCCGTATGGCGTATCGTCCACCCGGTGATGCTTCGGGTCAGGGGAGTAGTCGCGGATGTTGTGGCAGTGAATCTCGACCTTGCCGGCTTTGCGTGCACGGCCGATGATGCTGGTCGAGAGCACCACCTCGCACATCTCGGGAAACAGCGTCGCAATATCAATCCGCATCATATTTCAAACAGTCCCTCCAGCGGACGAATCGTCATGACCTTGTTTTCCACGTCGGTCGAAATGACTACCTGCGGGATTGCCGGGATATACCGGGTCTTTCCGTCGGCAAACAGGATGTGGTAAATGTCGTTTGCGCCGGTTTCGGATACCTGGGTCAGCGTTCCATACACCTTGCCGGGGTCGTCGGCGTCGATCACCTTCATTCCGATCAGGTCGGCAATAAAGTAGGTGCCTTCGTCCAGCTCCAGCTGGTCACGGTCGAGATAAAGGATTTTGCCGATCAGTTTGGAGGCTTCTTCGGGCGTGTCGTAGCCTTCCAGTTTCATGATGACCATCCGTTTCTGTACCCGTGCCCGTTCGACTTTAACCCACCGGCCGTCCAGATACAGCTCGTCAAACTCCGCCAGCAGTTCAGGCGAATCACACCACGGTTCGACTTTGACTTCGCCTTTGAGCGCGTGCAGCGTCACGATTTTTCCGGTTTCAAGCAGTTGTTCCATATATATATTCCGTTTCCTTTCATCGGTTTGTGTTTTACGTTTATTGTACCATACCTGTCTGCGCCCGTCAATTAGCTGAACCGATGGGCAGAGGGAGTGCACAATACCTTAACTTCCGAGCGTAGAAGCAAGGTTGGGTTGCTGAGCATCTTGTCCATGGAGACACGCCACCGTGAGCGAATCCCGGCAAGCAGGCAGCGGAAGTATTCTGTCGCAGGCATTGTGATGCCGTGAACTGTCCACCGGACAGTCCCCGGGTGTAACGGGTCGAAAATTTGTCAGCGCCGTGCCGGCCCACGTAGTCCCAGTGACAGCGTAATCGGTAGTTTACACCTCGCAAAGGTGATGAGGTGGGCATCGAACCCACCTCATCACATGGGACACCCCTTGCTTGGTTTTCCCATGCCCTTCCTGAGCCAGTGACGGCGAAAGCAAATCGTTAGATAGTGCGTGTCGGTAGCTCCCAGGGCGCCGCCCTGGACCCGCAAGCCTTTGAAAAGGCTTGACCTAAACTTTCATATCATTATCATACCCAGATTGTGCGTAACTTTGGCACTCGCTCTGCGCTCGCGTGAATCACCGGGTAGTGTGTGCGCGCAATCTTAATCCACCGAGCGTGGAAACAAGGTTGGGTTGCTGAGCTCTGGAGGCGTGAACGAATCTCGGCAAACAGGGAGCGCAGGCTCTGCGCCGGTTCACAAAACTGCGCAAGCAACTTCACTTGCCGCAGGCAAACTTCACTGCGAAGCAACTTAACGTTCTGCCTTGGCAGAACTCTTCACGCGTGCGGCAGCCCGGATACCGGGCTTCCACATGCTACTTTATATTCGCACCAGGTACAGGGGAGGGTATTGCCGTAGCCTTGGGGTTTTGGGGCGATTTTGCCTTCCATCAGCCCGGCGCCCATCTCCCGAACCAATTCCTCCGCCTTCAGCCGAAGCGATTCCAGTTCCTCACGGCTGACGCGTCCGGTGTTGGTGCGTCCCGGCGGTATAATAAAACTGCCTGCGCCATCCCGTTCCATTGCCCGGAGTACCCGGGTTTCATCGAGTACCAGCCCGTTCATCCGGTACAGCTGGCGGATCTTCTCGCTGCTGCCCTCATCCCGTCCGAACTCAGGGGATTTCGCACCGGCTGGCATATACAAAATCCCTGCCGGCGTGCTGCCTGCAAACGCGCCTTCCTTTTCCGCCGCGAACAGGTAAAGCAGCATCTGCAAATTGAGGCCCCGTTCAGCGTCTTCCAGCTTGAATTTCCGGTTGCCGGTCTTATAGTCAATGACGCGGATATATTCCTCACCGTCCAGTACCGCGCGGTCGATGCGGTCGACCTTGCCGGTGACCTGCCTCGTCCGCCCGTCCGTTTCCACCGTCAGCGGATGGATTTTCCCACCGGCTGCGATCGCTTCTTCCAGCCCGCAGACGGTGAATTCCGTCTGGTTCAGTTCCTGCTGCAACGCGGTCAGCAGGGCAGTGACCGTTTCGTTCAGCCGGTAGAAATAGTAGAGGAATTTT
>CALWWT010000177.1 GCA_944385325.1 uncultured Clostridia bacterium
GGCTTTCGGGCGGCGTCAAAAACCTGTTCGGGACGATACCCGGGCTGACCAAGCCGGACTATCACTGGCGGTACCCGGAAAAAGAGGATTTCTGCCAGATGCTGGTTGACCTCTGCGAGACGGTGCGTCCGGGCGTGACCTTCTGCGACGCGGTCGAGTCGATGGAAGGCGACGGACCGTCTTCCGGCAGCTGCCGCAAGACGGGAATGCTGCTTGCCTGCCGTTCGCCCTATCAGCTGGACAGGGCGCTCTGCCGGGTGATCGGACGCAGCCAGCAGGAAATTCTGACGCTCAAAGCAGCGGAAGAACGCGGGCTGTGCGCGGGTGAGGAAGAAAACCTGCCGATTGTCGGTGATGAGCTGACAATATTCCCGGACTTTGTGCGCCCGCGGACAATGAGCACCGATTTTCTGTCCAAACTGCCTGCACCTCTGCGCAGCGTCTGCCGCCCGATTGTTGGGAAGTTTTTCACATCCCGTCCGCAGATTGATACCGGGCGGTGTGTCGGGTGCGGCAAATGCGCCGAAAGCTGCCCGGCTCATACCATTAAAATAGAATCCGGCAAGGCGAGAATCGACCACAGCAAATGTATCCGCTGCTACTGCTGCCATGAAATGTGCCCGATTCACGCCATCGGCATCCGCCAGAACCGGCTTTTGAAGCTGTAAGCCCGGTGTCCGGGTATATTGCGCTAAGGAGAATAGAAAATGGACAAGATCATTCTGCTTGCACATGCGAAGCTGAATTTATCGCTGGATATCACCGGGCTTCGGGAAGACGGCTACCACCTGATGGACATGGTGATGCAGTCGGTGACTCTGAACGACTGCGTAACGCTGGAAAGGTCGGATACACTGTCACCGGGCGATTTTGCATATGGTGAAACGGACACCGGGTACCGCGCGGCAAAGCTGTTTTTTGACACGACCGGTGTGAAAGGCGGCGTCAGGGTGTCGGTACAAAAGATCATTCCGTCACAGGCAGGTATGGCAGGCGGCAGCGCCGACGCAGCCGCCGTACTGGTTGGACTGAACAGGATGTATGCGACCGGACTGAGCCGGGAGCAGCTCTGCCGGATGGGCGTCAAAATCGGCGCGGATGTACCGTTTTGCCTGGTCGGAGGTACGGCAAGGGTCGGCGGGATCGGCGAAAAGGTCGAGCCGCTGCCGTTTTTTGGACAGGGAAGCTACCTGATCGTCAAGCCGCCGTTTGGGATATCGACACCGGCGGCGTTTAAGGCGTTTGATGCAATGCCGGACTGCCCGCGTCCTGACCAGGAGCGGCTGATCGCGGCGATGGCAAAATTTGACATCGCCGAAATGGCAGCGGCATCCGAAAATGTGCTGGAACGCGCGGCGGTGCTGGATACGATCGGCGAAATCCGCCGGGCACTGGTCAAAAACGGCGCCGGGATGAGCCTGATGACCGGTTCGGGAAGCGCGGTTTTCGGGCTGTATGAACGCACCGAAGACGCGGTCAGGGCGGCAGAACTGCCCGAGATCCGCAGGCTTGGTGAGGTGTTCGTCTGCCGTCCAGCCCCGGAAGGCGTCACCGTCGCGCAGGAAATTTAAAACGCCTGTATAATTCTGGAAAAATCGTCCATCCTTCTGACATCACGACAGATAAGGGTGGTTTTGATGCTGAAAAGATTATTTTCCATGAATCATACTACAGATTTTCGCCGTTTGGCATTGCCGCTTGGCGCGGTACTGACGGGTGCGGCGGTATTTTTGCTGACGCTGACGGTCGGCGCGTATCTCGAAGCCGCGCCGGTCTATGACGATACCTTGCGGCTGCATATCCGTGCTGCTTCCGATTCTGCCGAAGACCAGGCGCTCAAACTGCTGGTGCGCGACCGGCTGACCGCAATGACGGCTGAACTGACCGAAGGCGCGGAAAACGCCAGTCAGGCAGCGGACATGATGCGGGAGAACCTCGCTAAGGTCTGCGCCGAAGCGGAAACGGTCCTGCTGGAAAACGACTGTGACGCGAAAGTGACCGCCGTAGTCGAAAAAGAATACTTCAATACCCGCAGTTACGAGACTCTGGACGGCGAACTGACCATGCCTGCCGGTGAATATACCGCACTTGTGGTGACGATTGGGGAAGGGCAGGGGCACAACTGGTGGTGCGTGCTGTATCCGTCGCTCTGCCTGCCGGCTGCGACCGAAGAGGGTCAGTGTGAAGCAATTTCACTTTACACCGAATCCGAGCAGCAATTGCTGCTCGGAGAATACCATTTCAGGTTCTGGCTGCTGGAAGCGGCGGCAAGATTGGGCGCATGGCTGGAAGGCGAGACGCTGCACGAGCGGTAAAATGGGTGGATGGGCGGTGAAAATGCGGTCTAACCGCCCAAAATACCGTGAAGAAATTGTGGGAAATACACAAAGGTATACCGGATATTCGGTGATTGTTCCAGTTGTCGGCGATTTTAATGTATGGTATAATAAAAAAGAATCCAAACTGGATAGCAGATTGTGGGGAAACCCGGCAGTCTGTGTATTTTCAAAATCCCATTCCGCGAAGGCGGTAGGGTACCTGCTTTTGCGTGAGGAGAAAGCAAAAGCGGACAGATTTTTAGAATCAGACATTTTTAGGAAAGGACTGTTCGATAATGGCATCCAAACTGATCCTTATGGAAGGGGTACCCTGCACCGGAAAAACGTCCGGAGCGCGATTTGTAGCGTCCCAGCTGCGCGGCTGGCATAAAAGTGTGCGGCTGTTTACGCAGGAGTCGCCGACAAACCCTGTTGACCTGATGAACTATGCGTTTTTGACACCCGAGCAGTACCGGGAGTTCCCGGAGGAAGACCGGGTGCTGTTCATGGCAGAGGAGACGGAGAACCCGAAGGGTTACCTGATTCCGCTGACCGAGCTGCATGAGAGTTTGCAAGAGGAGCTGGAAAGCTATCGCTTTTACGGATGTCAGCCGTGGGAGGTTGAGCGTCCGCTGATGCTGGCGCGGTGGAAAGCGTTTGCGAAAGAGGCGATGGAAAGCGACGCGGTGTGGGTACTGGACGGGATGTTTTTACAGAACCCGGTATGTGAGATGATGATGTGGTTCGACCTGCCGCAGGCAGAGATCGAAAGCTTCATGGGTGAGCTGGCGGAGATTATTCGTCCGTTGGAGCCGCTGATCATCTATCTTGAGAGCGACCAGATCGAGCGCCGGCTGAGAGAGGTTGCCGACCAGCATGATTATGAATGGCTGGACGCGCTGATCGCGTTCCATACCGGACAGAGTGTGAAACAGGACGAGGTGCCGGATCTGGAAGGCTGTGTACTGTGTCTGGAAGCGCGGCAGCTGGTTGAAAAGAAGCTCATGAGCAAACTCGGACTGGATCGCGTAATTCTCAAAAACGCGTTCACCGACTGGGTAGAGGCGTATAATTTTATTCGTGCCCGCGTATACGAAAAGACCCTTGGCAAACCATCAACAGATAAATAAGGCACAGTGCCTGTGCTCCCAGTTCGCGCTGGTCGCCCGCGTGCCGACGGGCTCGGTCGTAAAAGAAACAACCTGACTGAACGCGCCGGGCAGCCTGCTTGCGCAGGAGTGAAGAGTCCTGCTGACGCAGTACGTTAAGTTTGGCTAAAGCCAAGTGAAGAGTTTTGCTGTCGCAAAACGTGAAGTTGCTTGCGCAGTTGTGTGAAACGGCAGTTTGTGCGTATACACTGCCCATCTGTTCGACCGACGCGGCGGAATGCTTCCGCTGCCTTGATCGCGATGATCGCTGCTGCTTCGCAATCCGCTCGGTCGTGATAGTAACAACCTTGGCGAACGCGCCGGGTAGGCAGTACAATTTGTTTTATTGCAAACTCTGCTCACTCACTGTCCATTGATTCACGCGAGCGCAGAGCAGCAATCCGCAGGTTGCGTGCCAAAGTCACGCACAATGTGGGTACGGTAATGACAAAAAAGTTTTACTCGATTTTTTTCAAAAAATCGCGGGAGTCCAGAGGGCTGGTCCTCTGGTCGCTCCATCGCAATGGAGCGAAATCTGTTATCGCAAAATA
>CALWWT010000178.1 GCA_944385325.1 uncultured Clostridia bacterium
CAGTTCATGGTCGTGCCGTGCCTGCTGATATTCCTCTATTCCCGCATGATGCACATCAAAATGAATCGGCTGTACCGAACGAATCATCATCCGTTCATCTTTCCCATCGTCCAGACAAATCCAACGGGTTTCTTCGTGCCCACCGGTTTCAGACGGCGGCTGGAACGGGAAATGCTGCCGGGATACGGTCGTATGATACACGCCCAGCGGAGCAGAAAGAATCCGGTCAGGATAGTTCTCATTTTCACCTCTTCCAAAATAGGAAAGGTTTTCCATGCAGCCGGGCGCAACACACTCCAATCCCACGCGCGGAACCGCCCGATACGACGAATCAATATGAACATCTGCTCCCAGAGTCAGGACGCCGTTGCCATCAAACTCGCAATAAATCTTTCCGCATACCGGCGGCATTGATTTATCCTTCTGCGTAAAAGGAAATTCTGCTCTGATTCGATTTTCCGATGTATAAACCCGTGTTTTACCAAAATCCGGCCGCTGTCTGCGGATTTTTTCATATTCACTGTACCAGCCCCATCCCTTTTCAGCATCCAGCCCGGTATACGGCCTGTCGAGGCAAAGGCTAATTTCACGGATAAGCGGCTGCCTGTTTCTGAACAGTCCAATTGGCTCTCCTTTTTCCAGATCGATCAGCAATTCAATTCCATTGCCTTCAAAACACAGTATATTTCCATCGGTATGTTGTCTAAGGATTTGAACCGGTTCCTGTTCATCAACCACTGCTGACGGTCCGCTTTCCAGTAAAAACTGGTACAATCCAATTTCACTGCCCGCTTCCGCATAAAACGTTTCTTTGCGCCGCCGGATTGAAAATTCAATGGTATAGATTCCGCCTGCTGATTTTTCATGCGGGATTTCCAGCGTCAGACAGCTGCGTTCGCCCGGTTTCAGAGCAGGAAGCTCCATTTCCTGCTGACGGATAACCTCTCCATTTTCTCGTAGGCTTGCAATACACATAAATTCATCCAGTGAGCTATCCAGACAGTTATTCTGAATCTCATACCGGTTCCATTCATCCGTTCCCTGCGGTCCCATTATATTTTCCCGGCGCAATATCCGCACCGGCGCATAAGCCTGCTTTAATTCATACGCCACCGGTTTCCATGTCAGATCAGGCAAAACAACTCCATTATTGGTCATAAACGGTGGATTTCCACCTAGTCTTGCAGGATCCTCCACAAATGATTCACCAAAATCACCGCCGTATCCCATATATTCATTCCCGGCATCCGTCCTCGCTACCAGACACTTGTCCTGCCAGTCCCAGACAAATCCGCCCTGAAAACGCCGGTACTGATCCAACAGATGAATAAATTCTGTCAAACCACCACCCGCATTCCGAATCTGATACAGATATTCAACCAGAATCACTGGCCGGTCATCTTCCGGATCTGCCAACATACGAAGAATATTGGCCTTAGTAGCATACATATTGCCCCTGATATCCGAAATATTTTTTCCGGGTTCTCCGGCTTCATACTGGCACAGACGGGTAGGATCATATTCCTTTATAAAGCCATACATGGCTGCATGATTGGCACCAGTTCCACTTTCGTTGCCGAGCGACCAGGAAAATATACTGACGTGATTTTTCAGCTGCTCAACCATCCGCACTGCCCGCTCCAAAAAAGCACCAGCCCACTGCGGTGACTGGGTCAAAGCGCCCATTACTCCATGGCTTTCCAGATTGCATTCACATACCAGCAACAGGCCATACCGGTCACATAACTCATACCACAACGGACTGTCCGGATAATGACAGGTTCGCACCGCATTGATGTTCATCCGTTTCATCTGAATAATTTCCTGGTGCATCCATTCTTCTGAAACGGTTCTTCCGGTTTTAAAACAGAACTCATGCCGGTTCACGCCCATGACCTGTAATCTCCTGCCATTGAGCAGCACAATTCCATTTTTCACTTCCACCAGCTTGAAACCAAACCGGCTGGATTCTATATCCAGTACCTCACCATCTTCCGACAGCAACTCTGCAACCACAGTATACAGTACCGGATTTTCCGGTGACCACAGCAGCACTTTGTCCAGATGGATAGATACCCTTGCGGTATTGGCAGTCGGCTGAACATCGGTACGGTATTGCGCCTGCGGCTGAATCTCTGCTGTCTGTTCAGCCAGCAGCTGTTTGTGATGATCATACAGTGATACACGCACGGTACAGTCTGCAAACCCCTTTACCCGCGCAACACGTATATCTGCAGTAAATTGTCCGGTTTTGGTAATCACTTCAGGAATTGCCTGCCAATGAATATCTTCAATATGCCGTTTTGATTTTGCGATCAGCCATACATCCCGGTAAATTCCCGACAGATACCAATAGTCCTGATCTTCCAGGTAGCTGCTGTCTGCGAATCGAATAACTTCCAGTGCCAGCAGGTTTTCACCTTTTTTCAGGTAAGGCGTGATGCAGAATTCTGCTGCCAGTTTGCTGTCCTGAGAATACCCGACCGGTTTTCCGTTAATCCATACATAAAATACTGTTTCCACCCCTTCAAATCGCAGGTACACTTCCCGTCCATCAAAATTCTCAGGCAGCTGAAACCATCTGCGGTAGCATCCGGTCGGATTTTGTTTGGGAACATAGGGCGGATTGGGCAGTTTCTGTCCGCCAGACTTTGCTTCAATCAGACTGTCAGATTGATCGTCAGGCCATGGATAGGTGACATTGGTATAAATAGGTTCGCCATATCCATGCAGCTCCCAGTTGGATGGAACCGGGATGTCCTCAAAATCACTGTCATCATACTCCGGAAGATAAAAATCATCTGTCTGGTCAGGTGACGGATACAGCCGAAAACGATATCTTCCATTCAGGCTGAAAAGGTTGGGACTGCTTCCGTATACACATTCCATCGCTCTTTCTGCCGTATCATATGCACCCCAACGCGAGTGCGCCGGTATACGATTGACAGACAGTGTATCCAGGGTCGCCCAGTCCGGCATACTGTGAAAATCCATCCGCTTATTCATCATTTTTAACATCTCCTTATATCAGCATTGATAAGGGTTTTGACTTTTTCTTACCAACATGATACACTAATCACAGACAAAACAACATAGCTAAACTGGTAATTTGAATGTCCTGATTGGTAAAAAGGAGATCTCATGAAAAAATTACCTCTTTCCGAAATTCAACATCAGGTAACCTATCGGTTCATCGGTGGCAAACCAGAAGATGGAATCCTCTCTTCCGGCTTTATGCGCAAACTTTCTGCGCAAAAATCACAGATAGATTTCGTCATTCCATATTACAGCTGCTTTGTTCTGCTTAGCGGATCAGGTGAATATTGGGATGAAACCGGCTATCATGCAGCACTCCATCCCGGGTGCGTAGTTCAGCGCCTGCCTGATATTGTGCATTCTACTCGAGTAAATGAAAACAGTAACTGGCTTGAATTTTACATCAGCTTTGGAAAATGCACCTTTGACGCACTGGTTGCTATAGGACAGCTCAATCAGAATGTTCCTGTTTTCCACCTGAGTTCTCCGGAATTGCACCTGCCGGCCTTTCAAAAATTACTGGAACACATGTCCTCTGTTCCTGACCACAGTCTTCTCCCTTGCCTTTTGGAAGCACAGCAGCTGGTCTGCTCTATCCACAAACAGAGTGGTTCCAATATTCTTATTTCCCCGGTAATTGAACAGGCCTGTCTGCTGCTGGAAAAAGACCTGACACGGCAGCTTTCTCTGCGACAGATTGCCAATCAGCTGTGTATCGGTTATGAATCTTTCCGTAAAATGTTCTTTGAACAGATGCATCAGTCACCAGATCAATACCGTCAGCAAAAACGTATGATTACTGCACAGATGATGCTGATGGAAGGCGTTTCGGTACAATCTGCCGCCAAAGCTCTTGGGTATAGCGACGCTTATGCCTTTTCAAAACAGTTCAAGCGATTTTTCGGATGTCCGCCTTCCTGTTGCCTTGGCAGGCTGCCATCTGTATCTGAAAATGAAAATGGAGTTTGATCTGATTTCAGAACAAACTCCATTTATTTTACTATATCAATCCATTCAACTTATTTCGGGTCGTAAACTGCATTGACGTTAAAGCCAATATGGGCAGATTTATACCGCATGACTCTGAATCCTTCGATTTTTCCCATCGGGCCAGCTTTTGCAGGAATATCATCGCTTCCAAAATCTCCGCTCAGAATCAGTTCATCTGCGTGCATGATCTCCAGCAGCGTCGATTTATCAACAGGCATTCCGTGATGGCCGGGACAAATCCAGTCAAACTGATCGTAAATCGCATACAGCTTTTTCATGTTGCGATAATGGTTTTCAATTGTTGCGCCAGGAATTGCCTCTCCTCTTACATTAATATTGCACCATCCGGTTTCCAGTTCATCACCGGTAAACAGAATTCGGTTTTTGATATCCAGTATCGCGATTGATGCATCACAATGAGCACCAATCTCAAAAATTTTCAGCGGACGTCCGGCAAAATCAATAATATCGCCATCATGTACCGGTGTAATCTCATAATCCAGCGGATAATCCTCTTTATTCCCATCAAACGGCGTTTTGGCGCCCTTTTCACCAATCGGGTTCATATACACCTTTGAAAAATAACCATTACCGCCGGTGTGGTCGAAGTGGGAATGGGTATTGATGACAGCGACAACCGGTTTATCGGTAACACCGGTCGCACGGATATAATCATGAATATTCAGCTTGCTCATGCCGGAATCGATCAGCATACAGCTGTCGTCTCCTTCCAGCAGGTAGCAGTCGCATCCCCAGGGTGTCGCGGGATATTTGGTACCAATTACCCAGGTAGTCGGGAAGATTTTACGGATATCGAAATTCTCTTCAAATACATTCATGGTTTCCATTGGGCATTTCCTTTCCGGGACAGTTTTGATACATTGTGATAAAACAAGTATATCATATTCCAGCGCCATTCTCTATCGTCAAATTGCATAGAATTCCGCCACTTTTCCCGGCAACCCCAACAAACCATTTTCAGATATTCGCACAAATTCCCTGACACATTTACCAAGACTACGCCGTCAATATTGAGTTAGCAATTAATA
>CALWWT010000179.1 GCA_944385325.1 uncultured Clostridia bacterium
CGCTGTTTAAGATCCCGCTGGGGAATATCCTGGACGGGGACGGCATGGGATACTTTTCGACTTCCTATTCCATATTTAACATGATCTATTCCTTCTCGACAGCAGGGCTTCCCGCCGCCATCGCCAAGATGGTCGCGGAACAGTCGGTCCGCGGCAGGGCAAGGGATATCAGGCGGCTGCGGCAGCTGTCGGTCAGGCTGTTTTTGATCCTGGGGCTTATCGGGGCCGCGCTGATACTGCTGCTGAGTAAGGTATATGTCAATATCGCCAATAACCCCGGTGCATGGTACTGTGTACTCGCGATTGCACCGGCGGTCTTTTTCGGGTGCATGACCAGCGCTTACCACGGCTATTATGAAGGGCTGCGGAACATGAGCCCGACGGCAGTTTCGCAGGTGGTGGAGGTCGTTGTCAAGCTGGTATTCGGTCTGGCGCTCTCGTTTGCGAGGCTTGTATGGGGGAATGCGCAGTTTGAGTCGACCGGCAAGGTCTTTGGTATCGTCTGCAAGACCGCAGCGGAGGCAAACGCTGCCATCCAGCCGGTCGCGTCGGCTGCCGCGATCTTCGGTGTAACCATCTCGACGATGGCAGGCACCTTGTACCTGATGTTCAAATTCCGGCGCACCGGCGACGGGATGAGCGATGAGGCGCTGCGGTATTCTCCAAGACCGATGCGCAGCAGGGTGCTGATGGTGCGGCTGGTGACGATCGCGGTGCCGATTTCGCTGTCCTCGATCGTTATGAACGTCGCACAGGCGGTCGATACCGTTACGATCATCAACTGCCTTCAGTTCGTGTTTGACCATTTCCCCGAAAAAATGAACGCGATCTTTCAGAATATCCTCTCGCAGGCGACGCTGGGCGGAGAATCGGCAGCAAACTTTATCTACGGCTCCTATGCAGGATACGCGCTGTCGATCTTCAACCTTGTCCCGGCTTTCTGCAATATCTTCGGTAAATCCGCGCTGCCAAACGTCACCGCCTGCTGGTCGGCAGGCGACAGGCAGGGCACAAAGGTCAATATCGAATCGGTCATCCGGATGACCAGCCTGATTGCCATCCCGGCAAGCTTTGGTATCTTCTTTATGTCCGAACCGATCCTGAGCCTTCTGTATCCGACCAAGACCGCCGAGGTCGCAGTCGCGTCCGGCGTACTGTCATGGCAAGGTATCTCGCTGATCTTCCTCGGGCTGACGGTGCCGCTGTTTGCGGTCATGCAGGGGCTTGGATATGCAGGGAAGCCGCCGAAATATATGCTGGTTGGCGTATTGGTAAAATTCGTGGTCAACCTTGTGACCATCTGCATCCCATCGATCAATATCGCAGGCGCGGCGCTTGGAACAGGCGCCTGCTACCTGATCATCCTGGTGCTGTCGCTGCGTGGGCTGAGAAAGGTGACCGGGCTGCCGATCAGCTTCTGGAGACTGACCGGAAAACAGCTGATCGCAGGCTTTGGGTGCGGATTGTCGGCTTGGGGCTGCTATAAGCTGCTCAGCGGCGTGTCCGGCTCCCATCTGATGACCCTTATTTCGGTCGGTTTTGCGGGATGTGTCTATGTCCTGCTGCTGCTGGTTTTGCGCGCGCTGTCCAGGGATGATATCGAAATGCTCCCAAAAGGAGAAAAATTTGCAAAACTACTTGCAAAATGGAAACTTATCGGTTAAAATAGTACCGTGTGCTGTGAATGCGCCGGCTGCGGCATTTTCAAAGGTTTGACGGATTTGATGGAGGTACCGAAATGACGGATTTTCCAAAAAAAGAAGTATATACCCTTTCGGATCTGCACCGGCTGACCCGGCTGCTCCGCGCTCCTGACGGCTGTCCGTGGGATCGGGTGCAGACCCATTCCAGTATCCGCCGCGATTTCCTGGAAGAAGCTTATGAAGCGGTCGAGGCGATCGACCGCGATGACCCTGAGATGCTCTGCGAGGAACTTGGGGACGTCCTGTTCCAGGTGGTCTTCCATGCCGTGATCGAAGAGGAAAGGGAGAGATGTTCCCTGGACGATATCATCACCGGCATCACCCGTAAAATGCTGACCCGTCATCCTCATGTCTTTGGTGATGTGACGGTGAGCGGCGAGGGCGAGGTGCTGACCAACTGGGAACAGATCAAGAATGATTCCAAGGGAGTCCATTCGGCCAGTGAAACGCTGCGCCTGGTTCCTGAAACCTTCCCTGCGCTGATGAAGGCGGACAAGCTGATCAAACGTGCGGATAAGGCAGGCGCTGGCGCCGGTCAGAAACTGGCTGCCGGACTGGATGAGGCATGCAGGAATTTTGAATCGGCACAGGACTGCGACGCGTCAGAGGCGCTTGGCAGCCTGCTGCTGGCGGTTGTGGCCGCTGCCCGTGAAAAGGGCGTTGATGCGGAAATGAGCCTGCTGGAGGCTTGCAAAGGTCTGACTGACAGGTTTGCGTCCGCGGAGAAATTGTCTGAACAGAAGGGGATTCCGCTGGAAGAAGCTTTCTGATCGGGAAATTGTGCGCCTGGCTGCACAAAACTTTGAAATCCGGTGGGTAACGGGCGGATTGCTGTCAGCTCCGCTCCAAGAGTGAAAGGACCCGGATCAAATAGAATTTGGAGGAAATTACCATGACAAAAACCGAACTGATCAACGAAGTTGCAAATAAAACCGAACTGACCAAAAAGGACTGCGAAAAGGCTGTCAACGCAGTGATCGAGAGCATCACCGACGCTCTGATCGTTGGCGACAAGGTTCAGCTGGTCGGCTTTGGCACCTTTGAGGTTCGCGACCGCGCTGCCAGAGAAGGCAAAAACCCCGCTACCGGTGAGCCGATCTCTATCCCCGCTACCCGCGTTCCCGCTTTCAAGGCCGGCAAGGCTCTGAAAGACGCTATCGCAAAATAATTGCGGCGCTTTTTCGCGTCGTTTTGAAGGTTGCGCGGCATATTGAGGTTACCCGGAGCTGTCCTGCGTGTTTTTGCGGGACGGCTCTTTTGTTTGCCGCGTTTGTGCGGCGGAAAGGATGGTCTTTGTAATGAGACTGGATAAGTTTTTGAAGGTCAGCCGGATCATCAAACGGCGGACGGTTGCAAACGAGGCCTGCGACGCGGGAAGAATCCTTGTCGGGGATAAACCGGCGCGCGCTTCTTATGAAGTAAAGGTCGGCGACGTGCTGGAAATCGGTATCGGAAGACCGATGAAGATTCGCGTCCTCGCTGTCAATGAGTACGCAACGAAAGAAAACGCTTCGGAAATGTACGAGATCCTGCCGGAATAAGTGGCGGAATCTTGTACATGGATAAAGGCGATGGCAGAAAACTGCTGTCGCCTTTTGTGCTGTTTGGGGTATAAGATGATGTTTGTGTAAAGGTCATATCTGGAGGACCAATGGCGTGAACGAATCCCGGCAAGCTGGCAGCGGAAGCATTCCGCCGCTTTACTCGTTGGATGGCGGTCGAAGCTTATCACTGCTGAGCATGGTTCGCAAGCGAACCGGACAGTTTCCATGGAAACTGTCAAAATATAGGGAGATTAAATGTCGGCATCAAGTCCGTGGCGACATGCCACCCGGCGCGTTCGATCAGGTTGTTATTATCACAACCGAGCGGATTGCGAAGCAGGAGCGACCGTCGCGAATAAGGCCGCGCGGGCTCCGCGCCGCTTGCGTGAACAGATGGGTAGTGTGCAGGTATAAAGAGAAAAAACAACGCATATCATTTCCAGAGGGATATCACCCGAATTTTGGAAAGGATGTGGGCGGATGGATCAGCAAATCGCTCGTGACCGTCAGCCGCAGCTGGATGGAAAACCTCACCGGCTGACGCTCGATGGCCGTAAACGGCTGGATATCTCCGGCGTTAAACAGGTCGAATGCTTCGATGAGACTTTCGCTGTCCTGGATACAACGATGGGACGGATGGAAATCAGGGGAGAAGGGCTCGCAATCCTTGACCTCTCGTCCGGCGGCGGCGAACTGGCAATGACGGGTAAGGTCTCGGCAATCTTCTATCAGGAGGATCAGCCGCGCTCCTTTTTCGGGAAGGGGCGTAAAAAATGATCGCCGGCGAAGCTATGCTCTTCCTGACTTCCTGTATGCTGGGCGCGGCTCTGGGGGTCGTGTACGACTTCTTCCGCGCGCTGCGGCTGCTGGTTCCAACCGGCACCGCGCTCGCGTTTATCGAGGATGGCTTATTCTTTGCGGTCGTGGGCGCCGTTGAGTTCGTTTTTTTCCTCAACCATACTTATGGTCAGCTGAGAGTTTTCCTGCTGGTCGGTCAGGGGTTGGGATTTTTGATTTATTACCTGACTGCCGGTCGGGCGGTGTATTGCGTCATGCTCCGGCTGTCTAAGCTTATCAGAGGGATTATCCGACGAATATTTGCTGCTGTTGTTTGGATTGTAAATAAAATATTTCAGATTCGCAGTAAGAAAATTGTACAAATGGCTGAAAATGCTGAAAATGCTTCAACGGCTGCAAAATCCACTTGAAAGTTGCAATTGTCGTGTGTATAATAGAATTAACTATTACTGATAGTGGGGGATTGCTGTTTTGATGAAGGGCAAAAAAAATCGGGTAAACAGATTATTCGGAATAGCTGTTGGCGCTCTGGTTATTTATCTTGCAATTT
>CALWWT010000180.1 GCA_944385325.1 uncultured Clostridia bacterium
TGCTGTAAAAGGGCTTTGCCCGTTTGCATGGCGGCATTTTGGAATAAATCCGAAAAGGCCGCCTTTTACCTTTAAACTGTTTTCCGTTATCGGAAAAGTATGGAAAGGACTTGTGAAAATATGGCTGTTTTCAGAATCTACGTTGAAAAGAAACCGGAATTTGCCGTTGAAGCGGATGGTGTCCGCCACGACATTTCCACCCTTGGCATTAAGGTGAAGAGCGTCCGGCTGTTCAACCGGTATGATGTCGAAGGGATTGATCCTGAGACCTTTGAGACTGCTTCCCGTACTATTTTTTCGGAACCGGCAGTCGATGTGACCTGCGCAGAACTTCCCGAGCTTCAGCCCGGTCAGAGGCTGCTGGCAGTCGAGTATCTGCCCGGTCAGTTTGATCAGAGAGCGGATTCCTGTGAACAGTGCATCCAGATCATGACCCAGGGCGACCGTCCCAGGGTACGCAATGCCCGTGTTTACCTGATTGATGGCGAAATTTCCGATGAAGAGTTTGAGACGATTAAGAATACGCTGATTAACCCTGTTGAAGCAAGAGAAGCCTCCCTTGCAAAGTTTGATACACTGGCTGTCAGCTATGATATCCCGACTACCGTCAAGACGCTTGATGGATTTATCGAACTGTCGGACGAAGAACTTGCCGGGTTTATTGTATCTTACGGTCTGGCAATGGATTTTGACGACATTGCTTTCTGTCAGCGTTACTTCAAATACATCGAGCATCGTGATCCTACCATCACTGAAATTCGCCTGATCGATACCTATTGGTCTGACCACTGCCGTCACACCACTTTTGGCACCATTATCGACGAGGTTGAAGTTGAAGACCCGGCTATCCGGAAAACTTATGAGCAGTATCTGGCTATCCGTAAGGAACTGTACGACGGCAAGAAGAATAAACCGATGACCCTGATGGATATGGCTGTCATCGGCGCCAAAAAGCTGAAAAAAGACGGTATTCTGACCGATCTGGATGAATCGGATGAGATCAACGCTTGTACTGTCCGCATTCAGGTGGATGTCGACGGCAAGATGGAAGACTGGCTGCTGCTGTTTAAGAACGAGACGCATAACCATCCGACTGAGATCGAACCTTTCGGCGGCGCTGCAACCTGTCTGGGCGGTGCGATCCGTGACCCGCTTTCCGGACGCAGCTATGTTTATCAGGCAATGCGTGTAACCGGTGCGGCTGACCCGACTGTTCCGAGAAGCCAGACGCTGAAAGGCAAACTTCCGCAGAAGAAGATCGTTACCACTGCTGCAAGAGGCTATTCTTCTTACGGCAACCAGATCGGTCTTGCAACCGGCGAAGTCACCGAGGTTTACCATCCCAACTATGTCGCAAAGAGGATGGAGATCGGTGCCGTTATCGGTGCTGCTCCTGCTGAAAACGTAATCCGTGAAGTTCCCGATGCAGGCGATATCGTCATCCTGCTGGGCGGACGTACCGGCCGTGACGGCTGCGGCGGTGCAACCGGTTCTTCCAAGTCCCATACGCTGGAATCGCTGGAAAGCTGCGGCGCCGAGGTTCAGAAGGGTAATGCGCCGATTGAACGTGAGCTGGCTCGTCTGTTCCGTGACCCGGAAGTTACCCGGATGATTCGTCGCTGCAACGACTTTGGTGCAGGTGGTGTATCGGTTGCAATCGGTGAGTTGGCAGATGGTCTGGATATCAATCTGGACGCTGTTCCGAAAAAATATGATGGTCTGGACGGCACTGAACTGGCAATCTCCGAATCTCAGGAGAGAATGGCTGTTGTCGTTGCACCTGAAAACGTTGAGCGCTTCATCGAACTGGCACACACCGAAAACCTCGAAGCTACCGTTGTCGCAACCGTTACCGATAAAAACCGCATGACCATGAACTGGTGCGGCAACACCATTGTTGACCTGTCCAGAGAATTCCTAAACTCCAACGGCGCTGAAAAGCACACCAAAGTTAAGATCGAAGTGTCTGAGGTTCATCCGGTCAACGTCCTTGAAAATACTCCTGATAACTGGACCAAGCATATGTCCAACCTCAATATCTGCTCTCAGAAAGGGCTGGTATCGATGTTTGACTCGTCGATCGGCGGTGCTACCGTTACTATGCCTTACGGCGGTAAATACCAGATGACCAAGACCCAGGCAATGGCTGCCAAACTGCCGGTTCTGACCGGTGACACCAACACCTGCTCGGTCATGGCATGGGGCTATAACCCTGATCTGACCGCACAGAACCCTTATTTGGGCGCACAGTACGCAGTTATCGAATCGATTGCAAAACTGGTCGCTGCCGGCGGCAACCACGAAAAATGCTGGCTGACCTTCCAGGAATACTTTGAGAGAATGACTTCTGATCCCACCAGATGGGGTAAACCGATGAGTGCACTGCTCGGTGGTCTGGAAGCACAGTGGCAGCTGGGTGCGGCTTCGATCGGCGGCAAGGACTCGATGTCCGGCAGCTTTGAAGATATCGACGTTCCGCCTACGCTGGTTTCGTTTGCGGTATCGCTGGCAGATGCAAGAAAAGTCATTTCTCCTGAGTTTAAATGCGTCACTTCTCCGGTCGCGCTGCTGCTGCCGAAGATGAACGAGGACGGTACACCTGATTACGCTTCTGTCCGTGAAGTATTCACCCGTGTACGCGATATGATCGCGGCTGGTAAGGTTCTGTCCGCGTGGACGCTGGGTTACGGCGGCGTTTCGGAAGCAATTGTCAAGATGGGACTGGGCAACAAGATCGGCTTTACCTTTACTGCTGATGTCTGCAAGACGCTGATGTTCAACCCTGTTTACGGCGGCTTTGTACTGGAACTTTCCAGTGAAGCAGATGCAGAAGGTATGTCGGTTATCGGTATGACCCATCTGGAACCGGTTGTCACCCTGTACAGCGGCGAAAAGGTTGCACTGGACGCGCTCCAGACTTCTTATGAAGAAAAACTCGAAAAGGTTTATCATACCCTTGCAGCTGTTCCGGAAGGCAAACCCGAAACTTTCAGCTATACCAATGAAACCAAGCTGTCTCCTGCAATCAAGGTTGCACGTCCTCGCGTCCTGATTCCGGTATTCCCGGGCACCAACTGTGAATATGATACCGCCCGTGCTTTTGAAAAAGCCGGTGCACAGGCAGATGTCTTTGTCATCCGCAACCTGAATGGTTCCGATATCGAGGAGTCGGTCAACGAGTTTGCACGCCGCCTTGAACAGAGCCAGATCGTCATGATTCCCGGCGGTTTCTCCGGTGGTGACGAACCGGACGGCAGCGGCAAGTTCATTACCGCTTTCTTCCGCAATCCGCGCATCAAAGATGGCGTACATACCCTGCTCAAACAGCGTGACGGTCTGATGCTGGGTATCTGCAACGGCTTCCAGGCATTGGTCAAACTGGGTCTGGTACCGTTTGGCGAGATTGTTGAGATGGAAGACAACTCTCCGACTCTGACCTTCAACTCGATTGGCCGCCATCAGTCGATGATGGTTCGTACACGCATTTCTTCCAACAAGTCGCCCTGGCTGTATAACACCTCGGTCGGTGATTACCATATGATTCCGATCTCCCATGGTGAAGGCCGCTTCATTGCAACTCCTGAACTGGTTGCACAGATGGCAGCAAATGGTCAGATTGCAACCCAGTATGTCGATCTGGAAGGCAATCCCACCTATGATATCCACTTCAACCCCAACGCTTCGGTTATGGCAATTGAGGGTATTACCTCTCCTGACGGCCGTGTACTGGGCAAGATGGGTCACAGTGAACGTGTTATCGGCACTGACCTTGCAAAGAATATCGATGGTCAGAAAGATCAGCTGATCTTCAAGAGCGGTGTTGAGTACTTCAAATAATCTGTTGATTTGGCTCAAACTGAATAGCTTATAAAAATATCCGGCGCCTGAGTTCAGACGCCGGATATTTTCTGTTATCAGATTATAGTTTTTTTACAGCAGGACTCAGTACTCTGTCCAGTGCGCCGGTCTTTTTGAGCGCGCCGACCAGGAAAACAGCGATAATTGTTCCGCCTGCACAGCTGACAAAGAACGGGAAAACATAGGCAAAAACAGCAGCTTCCTTGCCGAGAACAAACACAGCAAGCGGCCATGCGAGTACGCCGCCCAGAATACTGGTTCCCATCAGCTCACCGAGGTAAGCCAGTACCAGTTTACGTCCGCAATACTGGTATAAAATACCGCCCAGCAGTGCGCCTGCCATACTACCCGGGAATGCGAGCAGTGTACCGGTTCCCATCAGGTTGCGCAGCAGACTGGCAGAGAATGCCATTGCGACACTGTACCAGGGACCGAGGAATACGCCAGCCAGAATGTTGCACAAATGCTGGATAGGGAAGCAACGGGAAGCACCGACCGGAACGGAAAAGGTGGATGTGGCGACACAAACGGCGGTCAGGACGGCTGCAAGGCAGAGCTTGCGGAGATGGAGAGATGTTTTCATACGGATGACTCCTTTTTGATAAAATACAAAAACCGGGAAACGTGCCGCAAATGGGCAGGCATTTCCCGGAAAGAATCAAAAAGGATTGGATAAAATCCCTGTTATTCTATTAGAAAATCCCTACGTTGGCATTACCCAAATCAGGTTTCGGGTCGGAACGGCACTGCGTTCCCTCTCAGCCTCCGTGCGGAAGCTCCCCGTTTCGTTTCCTGTTTTCTGTTTGGGATATTATACCACCTTTGACGTAATTTTGCAACTTATACGGCGATAAATCCCATTGTTTGCAGAATAAAAATCCATCCGAATACCGACAGCATCGAGAAAATACTGGTCATGACTACCAGCTGACCGGCAAGTTCCGGGTCATGATTATAGGCGGCAGCCATCGTATAGGAGTTGACGGCAGTAGGAGAGGCAAAGACGATCATCAGCGACAATAAATTGGCATCCCTGAATCCCAGCAGTACGGCAAGCGGTACCATGATAAGCGGCGCGATGACGATTTTTCCCAGCACACCCAGTGAAATCGCACCGGCATTTTTCCCCAGCGAATCGAAGTGGAAGGTGCCGCCCAGTACCACCAATGCAAGCGGTGTCGCAATTGATGCCATATTGGACAGCCCGGTATACAGCGGCTGCGGGAAAATTATGCCGGAAAATTTGAAGATAAACGCAAGTATTGCACCCCAGATGAGCGGGTTTTTGGCAATGCCGCGCAGGACAGAGGAAAATCCTTTTTTACTATTTGTAAAATATTCTAGAGTAAATACGGCAAGTATATTAAACAGCGGAACCACAATTGCTGCCAGAACCGACGCAACCGCTGCCCGTTCACTTCCGTACACGTTTGCAACAACCTGATACCCGAAGATGACAAAGTTGGAACGGAAAATCGACTGGATCAAAACAGCCTGACGGCTTTCAGCAGTAATCGGTGTTCCGTCGCGGTCGGTCGAACCTTTGCGTACAACCAGCGGTATCAGTAAAAAAGCTGCCAGGAATATTGCCAGCGTCGCGATGACCGCAAAAAGAAATACACCCGGTTGGATGGCACTTTCCAGGTCAGAGTTATAGACATTCATAAAAATCATCAGCGGCAGAAATGTTTTAAAACAGAAAGTATTGCATTTGCGGCAGAAGTCCTCGCTGACCAGTTTTGCCACCCGAAAGATATATCCTGCTGCCATGCAGATAATCAGCGGCAGGACGGCATTCATGCTTACCAGAAAATTTTGGTACATGTTTTGATTCTCCTCTCATTCATACATGCGCTTTTTATATTATATCAGATGAAGCTGCCAAAGAAAAGGTTTTGCGACATCTGGTCGGATGGATTCCAAAACTGTAAAAAATCTTTACCGAGAAGGAAAAATGTGTTATACTGAAACTGATTAATACCGGGTGATTTCATTACATATGATAAAAAGGACAAGACCTTTTCAGCCCGGAAAATAAAATATTGGAGGACGAAAGACAATGTTGTCCACAGTTTTCGGACTATCCAGTCCGCTTCTGTTTTTGGGAGTGCTGACCGCTTTTGCACTGTCCTTTTTTGGTATCCGTTTCGGTCAGAACAGTCTGCCGCGTGATGGCGGACGGAAGTTTGCGGTAAACGGTGAGCTTTCCAGAGGAAAGCCGCGGGGAGCCGGACTGATTTTTGTCGGAGCGTTTACGATTGCCGGTCTGTTATTTGTTCCGTTTACAGCGGAGACCCTGATCTATATTTTACTGGTCGTTGCCGGGATGCTGTCAGGATATCTGGACGACGCGGCTGAAAAGCCGTGGAATGAGTACAAAAAAGGGTTGATCGATCTGATCATTGCGCTTGCCGGCGCATTTACCTATGTCAATTTTAATGGTTCCACGATTGCGATTCCCTTTACTGATATTGCAGTGGAATTACCCAGGTGGCTGTACATCATTCTTGGCGTCGTGCTGATCTGGGGCTCGATCAATGTGACCAACTGCACCGATGGCGTGGATGGGCTGAGCGGAACACTGTCGATGGTTACGATGGGGTCTTTTGCGATTTTGTGCCTGTCGACCGATAAGTCCTTCTCCTTCCTTTGTGGGATTATGATTGCGGTTATCCTCGCTTACCAGTGGTTCAACGCTTCTCCCAGCGTGCTGATGATGGGCGATGCGGGATCAAGAGCAATGGGACTGTTTATCGCGTTTGCGGCGATGAAGAGCGGCAATCCGCTGATTTATCTGCTGCTGGGACTGGTCATGATTCTGGATGGCGGTCTTGGGCTTATGAAAATTTCGCTCAAGCGGTTTTTGAAAATTTCCATTCTGAAAAATACCCGTACACCGCTGCATGACCATGCAAGGAAAAATATGGGCTGGTCGGACCCGCAGACGGTCTATCGATTCGCGATTATTCAGGCAATTATCTGCTTTGCGGCAATTTCGCTGTCGATGTAACTTCAGCTGGATGATAAAGGTGTCCGACCGGAAGATTTCCGGCGGACGCCTTTTTTACTTATTTTTTGTCATATATGGAAAGGACAGGTCAGAATGGAAATACTGGATATTGTAGATGAAGAAGGGGTTCCGACCGGTGAAACGGTTGAGCGGAAAAAAGCGCATACACTTGGAATACGGCACCGTACTTCCCATGTCTGGATTGCGCGGATAAAGGATGGAAAATTGCAGGTGCTTTTGCAGAGACGAAGCGATCAGAAAGATTCTTATCCCGGATGTTATGATATTTCGAGTGCCGGGCACATTCCGGCTGGTGTAGATTTTATCCCGTCGGCGCTGCGGGAACTGAAAGAGGAACTGGGCGTTGATGTAGCCGCTGAACAGCTGCATTTTTGTGGTCAGCGGCGGTTTTCATACAAAGGCGTATTCCATGGTCAGGATTTCTGGGACAATCAGGTCAGCAATGTCTATCTGCTCTGGATGGACAGGGAAGAAACGGGCTTTTCGCTGCAAAAAGAGGAAGTTTCAGAGGTGAGATGGTTCGACTTTGAGGAATGCTGGAATGGTGTGCAGCAAAATACTATCCCCAATTGTATCCGGATGGATGAACTAGAGATGGTCAGAAAAGGCGCGGAATAAACCCGGGATTTGGCTGAATAAGCCGGCACGGTATACTTTTGTCAGACGGTGGGATACTGGGAATATACATGGAAAGGATGGTTTAAATAATGCGGATTGCGATTGTAACCGGTGCTTCCAGCGGGCTGGGAGCGGAATATGTACGGCAGCTGGATATCGGTTCCAGGCTGGCAATGAGCGGTGATGCAAACTATCAGCTGAAAGGATGTTTTGCACAGCCGCTTGATGAGATCTGGGTCATTGCCCGCAGGGAAGAACGGTTGAAGCAGTTGAAAATTGAGGTGAAAACTCCGCTGCGGATTCTGGCGCTGGATTTAACCCGAAAAGAAGCACTGAATACCCTGTCGGCAATGCTTCATTCACTGCGCCCAGATGTACGGGTGGTCATAAATGCCGCCGGTTTTGGGAAAATTGGCAGCTGGCAGGATATCTCCGGACAGGACGCGGCAGATATGATTGATCTCAACTGCCGCGCTGCGGTGGCTGTTACCCAGATGGTATTACCCTTTATGTCAAGAGGTGGAAGAATCCTTGAAATCTGTTCTTCGGCGGCATTTCAGCCGCTGCCTTATCTGAATGTTTACGCGGCGACCAAAGCGTTTTTGTATCGATACAGCCGGGCACTGAGCAGAGAACTCGCAGGACAGGGTATTTCGGTAACAGCGGTCTGTCCATATTGGGTAAAAGATACCCGGTTTATCTCCAATGCCCGTGAGACAGACCATATTGGATATATCCACTCTTTCCCGTTTGCGACAAAGGAAAAATTTGTTGTTCGTCAGTCGTTGTCAGACGCTGCACAGCGTAAACC
>CALWWT010000181.1 GCA_944385325.1 uncultured Clostridia bacterium
ATTCTGCTGACAGGGCGCCAGCCGGTCGAGCAATATCTGAATGGCGACCTGCCGGTGACTTCGCAGCCTTCTGAACTTCCCTCCGGCTTGGAAACGTCGGATGAACCGTCTTCTGAGCAGCAGGAACCGGACCAGCCTGCCGGTGAGTCTTCTCATCCGGAAAGCGCGGAATCTTCTCAGAGTGCCAATACCGGTTCTTCTGTCAGTGCGGAAGCGGGAAGTGAACATCCCGGACAGACTTCCGGAAGTGCAGCTTCTTCTGAAAACCGGCTGCCTACACAGCAGACAGATACTTCCGTTTCTTCCCAGCCGCAGGCTGATGCTGGAGAGGATACCGATAACATTATAGAGGAAAATCATCAAAGCAGCGGCAGCAATTCCCATATTCTGCCCAGTGGAACGCTGGAAGAGGATAAGACCACTGCTGTTGATTTGAATGAAACGACCACGCTTCCCAGTGGAAATGGGGCCGATTACGCAGATGTTTACAGCGCGCTTCAGCAGGCTGCTACCCCTGAAAACGCCACCCAGCAGTATGCGACGGCGGTACTTTCCGCCGGGATCAGTTCGGATGGTTTGCAGGCAGCCGACCAGAAGACGCTTGTGGCAACTGACGGCGAATGCTTCTATGTCAGTTCGCTGAATTCCCGCAGTGTCTCTGTTCTCAAAGGCGACGCGGAGAGCGGAAGCGAGATCGCGAAGATCTATGTGGAATTTGAAACACCGTCTTTTGAAGGAATGAGCGTTTCTTCCTATGCGGTGACCAACTGTTTCTATTCCAATGGAAGATTGTTTATTGTCGGAACGGTTTCCTATACAGGGGATGCCGGCAAAAAGACGGTTTCCGCTGTCAGCTGTTACGATGTGACGGCGCCTGCGTCTCCCAAACTGATTGCCTCTTCCGCACAGGATGGAACGATGGTTGGTGCGGTCATGTCGGGTGGTTACCTCTACATGTTCAGCCGGTATTATCCGGATACCACCGTACAGCAGAACAATCCTGCCGGGTATATTCCGCTTTTTTATGCAGATGGCAAAGCTTCGATGCCGGCTGCTGACAGTATCAGCATTTCCGGCGCGTCCACAAACAGCTATATTGTTGCGGCGGCATATTCGTCCAAAGATCCCGAAAGTATTGTCGATTTCAAGATCGTACAGGGATGCGGCAAGAGCTTTTTTGTCGGGCAGTCGGGTCTGTATCTTTTCCATGAAGACAGCCGTGCAATGGAGACGCTGATTTCGGGGATCACCTTTTCGACCGGTTATTTTACGGTTACGCCTGAGGTGACGGTCAACGGTATCCTGAGCAATCTCACCCAGCCGAATGAGTATGGCGGTGCCCTGCGAATCCTGACGACGACCTATGGCAGCAGCAATAATACCCATTTGTATATCCTGGACCGTTCACTCAAGGTACTGGGAAGTGCTGAAAACCTGTTGGAGAATTCGGTGCTTCGGTCGGTCCGCTTTGATGGGAATATGATGTATTATACCCTGTATGGGTATGACGGTCAGGTTTATCAGCTGGATTTGTCCAATCCGGCATATTTGCCGTCGGTTTCCGCTGCTTCGGATGAAGAGGAGGCTCTTTATTCGGTTCACGGAGAGGGCAACTATATTATCCGTCTGACCGGTCAGAAAGGGCATACCCAGATGGCGCTGACCCTTGGGCTGCTTGGGGTGGAGATGGATCGTGTGACCATCTCGGTCGATGGCGGATATAATGAAAGTGATATTTCTCTGCAATATCTGGGGGACGGTTTGGTCTGCCTGATTTATCAGCAGGGGGATGTCGATGTCTGCAAGGTCTATCAGACGGGCAAGAGCGGGTTTAAAGAGCTGATTTCGGTCACCGTATCGGCTTCTGAGAATGCACATGCTTATCTGCAGGACGGTCAGTTCTTCCTGATCACTTCTCAGCGCACGATGATTTTTGACGGGCAGACGGGAGAAGCAGTCGGAATGATTGACCAGACACCTTAAAATAAAATCAGATTCAGTTGTTAAAGCCGGTATTGTCGTAAAGAGATACCGGCTTTATTTAAAGTGTCTGTCAAATGGAAAACAGCATTTTTAAAAGCACTTTCGTATGATTTTTACAGAAAAATATCCAAAAGGAAACTGTAAAAAGGATTCCAAATAATTAAAAAATAGAAGTTATTTTTTGATTATTGACTAATTTGTAATTTTTTGGTATACTGCATATAGAAATAAGAGCAGACTTTCGTCTGCGAGGCTCGACCCGAAGAAAGGGTGGTCAGTTATGAAAGAAAACAACGGCAAAGGGACCTTTGTTGTCCGTGTGCAGTATACCCAGAACAATTCGTGGCAGGGTTCTATCACCTGGACTGAGAAAAATCTGACAGAAAATTTTCGCAGCGCATTGGAAATGATGCAGCTGATGGATAATGCGCTTGGTGAAAGAACAGGCGTACAGCAGGTGAGTCCGTAAGCTTGTCCGGACAGGAACCGCTTTTTAGACAGCGCAAAGGAAAGGAGTTTACTGTGAAAAGAATTTTTATCAGTATGCTGGCGGCAGCATTTGCGGTCATGACCGTTTCACTGGCTGGATGCGGCAGCAGCGTTACCACTTCGGCGGAAGTTTCTTCGGTTTCCCAGGCTGAAGCCGAAAGCCAGGTAGAATCCCAGTCGTCTGAAGTATCTTCGGAAGCTTCGGTACAGGATGAAATTACCGATGAAGTTGCGGCTGACCCGGAAGCAGCTATGGAGGAACTGGAAGAGATTCCGGACGAGTATACTCCTCTTGCGCAGCCGGCAGAGGGCGGATATGACGTTACCTCCCGTATGGGTCGGTATATCCAGGCTTCAAATGATATCCGGTCTTCCGGCGGCAGTCAGATCGATGTCGGCAACGCGTCTTATGGTTATGTACGGGTGGCGCAGAGCGGGTCTTCATCCCGGCTCAAGGTGCAGATCATCAAGGGAGACAGGACATATAACTACGACCTGAATACCAGCGGCAATTTTGAAGTGTTTCCGCTGCAAAGCGGCAACGGCAGCTATACCATCCGCATCATGAAAAACGTTGAAGGAAATAAGTATACACAGGTATACTCCACAACGGTGAATGTTACGCTGAAAAGTGAACTGGAGCCTTTTCTTTGTCCCAGCCAGTACGTCAATTATAATCAGAATTCCGCAGTTGTCAAAAAGGCTGCTGAGATCTGCTCCGGTCTTAAGGGAGATATTGAGAAAGTAAGCGCGGTCTATAAGTGGATCATTGACAACATTACCTATGATACCAATAAAGCCAAGACGGTCAAAACCGGATATCTTCCGACTCCGGACAGCACATTGTCCACCAAAAACGGCATCTGCTTTGATTATGCGGCGCTGATGGCGGCGATGCTGCGCAGCCAGGGGGTTGCGACCAAGCTGATCTGTGGAACGGTTTCCGCGTCTGACCTTAACCATGCCTGGAATGAAGTCTATCTGGAAGGAACCGGATGGGTCACGGTCAAGATGTATTTCAGCGGCAACGCCTGGGAAAGAATGGACCCGACCTTTGGTGCTTCTGGCGGTTCCAATATCGAACAGTATATCGGCGACGGTTCCAATTATACCGGACTGCGGGTATATTAAAAAATCAAAAAGAATACCTGAGCAGTGCGGCAGGGCGGTTGCGAACCGTCCTGCCGTGTGTTATAATATGGTTGACACCACCAGGTTCAGGCAATATATTCCGGCTGCCCAGGTTGGGCAGCTTTTTTTATATATAACAAATCCGTCGTGCGGAAAGGATGTTTCTCAATGCGTGTGAAAAAACAATCCGAAAATTCCCGTAATAATCGGAAAAAATCGGTTTTCTTTTCTCCTAAGACGCTTCCGGCACAGGAACTCAGCTTTTTTTGTACGGAAATGGGCATGATGCTCCAGTCTGGAATGACCATTTATGATGGAATTGCTTCCCGTGCGCTTGAAGAGCAGCGGGATACCCGGACTCCCGGCAAAAAGTCCAGGCGTCCGCGGACATTGTTTGGATTGCTGTATCAGCAGATACAAAAGGGTACTTCTGTAAGCGAAGCGATGGCGTATACCGGAGTATTTCCGCCTGATTTTGTGGGCATGGTGCGGATCGGTGAGGAATCCGGTTCACTTGAAGAGGTCATGAGCGCGTTGGCTGCCCATTACCGGCGCAGCGGAGAGGTTTCGGCTGAGATCCGTACAGCGCTGACCTATCCGGTTTTGACCCTCTGCATGATGGCTGTGATTCTGGGGATTCTGACCAGAGAGGTTTTCCCGGTTTTTGCGAGGATATATGAAAGCCTGGGGAGCGGGCTGTCGGACGCGGCTGCGACCTCAATTGCACTGGGCAGCGTATGTGCGGATGCGGTTGCGGTATTGGCTGTGCTGCTGCTCGCTGCCGGCGCAGGCGTCTGGCTGCTCAGACGGGTGGCGTGGGGAGAAAAAATCATTGCGTCGGTTTCATCCCGGACGCCCTTTTTCCGAAAGATCAGCCGCCAGCTGTCTTCTGCCCGTGCGGCTGACAGCCTGGCTATGATGTTACAGGCAGGATATGACGTACAGCAAAGCCTGCTGAAAATTTCCCAGAGCCTGCCTGACCCGGGTACGGCGGCTGGACTGGAAAGATGCCGCAAACTGCTGGCAGGTGAAAAAGACAGGCGGACAGTTTCGCAGGAGGTTTCCCTCAGCGACGCGCTCGCGGAAAGCGGGCTGTGGAATGCAGCCGAATGCCGGATGATCCAAAGCGGCGTGCAGCTGGGAAGCCTGGATACGGTTTTGAAGTATATCGCGGAAAATGGGATGGATCAGGCGGAATTGGATGTTGCAAAGGCAGTGTCGCTGATCGAACCGGTTATGATCGCGGTCACAGCGGTACTGATCGGCAGTATCCTGCTGTCGGTCATCCTGCCGCTTTCGGGAATTATGGCTGCGATCGGATGAGGAGTGGAACTATGCATCTGTATCGAATCCCTATCCGCAAAAGGCTGGTGCAGATCGGAAAAATAATCGGCGTACTGGTGATCCTTTTGGCGCTGCTGCAAGGTGCTGTGCTCTTTTCACTCAGCGCCGGACGCAGCACCATTGAACAGCAGCGGCAGGCGACCGAGGACGCGATTCGCCGTGCGGCGGTCAGCTGCTACTCAATTGAAGGAGTATATCCGCAGAAGATGGATTATCTTGTCGAGCATTACGGACTGAGCGTCGATACTGAAAAGTTTTCGATCGAATACCAGGCGATCGGTGACAATATTCTGCCGACCGTGATCGTCGGGATTCGCGGCGAAGATGCGTTTTGACGGGCGGAGGGATGGCTTTGAAACAGAAATCGGGCAGCCTTGCGGCTTATGGCAGGAGTTCATTAACAATGCTGATCATACTGGTATTGTTCGGATTTTTTCTGACCGCGTCCGCACTGGTGACGGTATCGGGCGCCAATGTATATAAGAGTGTTTCGGACGGGATGGAATATAACAGTACCCTGCGCAGCAGCTATGCCTATCTTGCCAACCGGCTGAGAGGGAATGAGAGTGCCGGTTCGGTGCTGGTTGGGCAGCTGGAAGGCAGCGACGGGTATTTTGGCGAGGTTGTTTCCGGGACAGAAGGCGATATGCTGATCCTGACCGACTTTTACGGCGGTGACCGGTATTATACCCGTATCTATGTCTATGACGGATGGCTGAGGGAGAGTTTCCTTTGGGATATGACCGAATTCCATCCGCAGGACGGCGAGAAAATTACGCAGGTAGAGTCTTTTTACGTCTGGAAGGAAGAAAACCTCATCCGGTATATGTTTGACTGCGGAGACGGCAGCCAGCCTTTTGTGGCAGGCGCCTGCCTGCGGACAGACTGATGGTATAAAGGGAGGCTGAGAGAGTGGCCAAATCGGGCGGATATACGTTTATTTTGGAAATGCTGCTGGTGACCCTTTTCTTTTCGCTTGCGGCAGCGGTACTATTGCAGGTTTTTGTGGCGGCAAGGCTGAAATCGGATGAAAATGTTGCCAAAAACAAAGCGCTGATCGCGGCACAATCGGCACTGGAAATCGCCCTTGTGCAGGAAATACAGCCACAGACGGAATATTGGTATGATGCCGGATGGCAGCCGCTTGAAAACAGTGAACATGCCAGTTACCGTGTCACCGTTTCTTGTGAACTGGAACAGACTTCTCAGGCGGGAAATCTGTACCTGCTGTCGGTAACGACCGATGACCTGGAAAAAGACCGGCAGTTGCTGCCGGTTTTGTCCACCCGTCGGATTGAACGGGAGGTGGATGGCGAA
This sequence comes from uncultured Clostridia bacterium, assembly GCA_944385325.1. GTDB lineage: Bacteria > Bacillota > Clostridia > Oscillospirales > Ruminococcaceae > Faecivivens. The sequence goes on from CALWWT010000181.1 coordinate 6,265, forward strand.
TGAAACAGACAGCTGTCCTGTTACAGCAAAATGGCAGTCAGATGGAACGTTCCGGCAGGGAAAGTGCGCTTGGCGGAATTGGAACGGGAATGCTGTCGGTTTTGATGGTATTGATCATCCTGCTGCTGACGGCGTTTTCGGTACTGTCCTATTCGACAGCGGTTGCGGAAGCGCGGCTGACCGAAAAAACGGTTTTGTCGGCGCAGGATTATTACGCGGCGGACGCGGCTGCACAGCAGCTGGTTTTTCAGCTGTATACGCTGGCGGAGGAGCAGGACTCCCCGGAGCTTTTTTTTGAGGCTCTGCCGCAGTCTGCCGGGGATACAGTCAGCTGGCAGCCGTCAGAATCGGGCGAAGGATATCAGCTGACCTGTATCATTCCGATCGATGACGCAAGACAGCTGCGGATTTTATTGCAGCTGACTGAGACGAATGGAAAATTACAGCTTTCTCAGCTCCAGCGCCGGACAGAAAGTACGGCAGTATGGGAAGATGAAGGAATTTATATCTGGGATGGGACCTGATGCATCCCGGTTTACGGCAGAGAATATGAGGAGGGATTGCCTGTGAATATTGCAAAACTGCTGACAGATGATCTGGCGGTCGAAAATTTTGTCCGGGAAACTTTGCGCAAAGCGGTGTATGAGCCGGTCAGCGAACAGCAAAAGCCGGAAGACAGCGCGCAGTCAGACCGGAAATCGTCTGCTTCGGATATCTTTATCGTAGCCAATGCGGGTATCGCGTTTAAATATCACGGACGGCTGGAATGGCCTTACGGCGACGGCAAGCCAAATGACCATAACATGTTGGATGACTCCTGGAAGGATGCCGAGACCTTTCAGAGGGAACGTGTCCAGAAAGAGGAAAATGGCTGTGTCTCCTTCCGGGACGCGGAAAAGCTGGTGCGGGCGATTTATCGGATTGCCTTTTCTTCGCCTGCCTCTGTCCAGGAGCGGGAACGGCATGAACAGGCGCTGCTTACGCTTGGGGATGATGACTTTTCCTTTTCCCTTGCCAATATCGGAAGGTTCCGCTGCAATGCCTACCGCCAGAGAGGTTCTCTTGCCTGTACTTTGCGTGTGTTCCCATTTGGTCTTCCGGACTTTTCCCGGATGCACTATCCGCCGCAGGTAACCGACCTTGCCCGGCTGCAGCAGGGGCTGATACTGGTCACTGGTCAGGCGGGAAGCGGCAAATCCACCACCCTTGCCCATCTGATCGACCAGATCAACCATGACCCCGACCGCAGCGGACATATCATTACCGTTGAGGACCCGATCGAGTATATCTATAAGCATGGATACAGCGTCATTTCCCAGCGCGAGGTGGAACATGATACCGAGACGTTTGCTACGGCTTTGAAAGCAGTTTTGCGTCAGGCACCGAATGTCATTTTAGTCGGCGAGATGCGGGATTTTGAAACGATCCAGACGGCAGTCACAGCGGCTGAGACCGGTCAGCTGGTATTGTCGACGCTGCATACGCTGGACGTTGCCAATACGGTCGACCGTATTATTGACGTATTTCCGCCGCTTCAGCAGCAGCAGATCCGGATGCAGCTGTCGATGGTTTTAAAAGCGGTCGTTTCACAGGAGATGGTGGATGCGATTGCACCGGATGGCAGCAAGATACGGGCCCCGTTGTTTGAAGTCATGCGGATCGATTCGTCGATAGCACCGCTGATCCGTACCGGACGCACCCAGCAGCTGGGGAATTATTTCAAGTACAACACCGGTAATGGGATGCTCACCCGGGATGCCTGCCGCCGTCAGCTGGAAGCGGCAGGTATCCGGTTTGCGGACGATGAGTCTTCAGAAAAGGATTGACCACTTCCTCAAAACAGAGCAAAAAACAGGGTGTAAATAAGTTTAAAGAAAACACATTATGCGATTTTCGAAAAAATATCTTTCAGATTTTGTCATCGCTTTTTTGAAAAAAGTTATTGACAACATCCCTTTGACGTGCTAAAATACCTTCATAACCAAATAGCCAAAAACAAACCGATGATGTGGATATCAAACAGGATATGCGCTTCCAGAGAGCGGGCGATGATGGAAATCCCGCAGTAAGCAGCCTGCAAATGGACCATGGAGGGTGAGGTGAACGGTGCCTTTTTGGTACCCAGTACCCAAGACGTATGCCTGCGTTAAAGGCCGGGAATGTGCTTGCATTTCGGAGAGTGGTCG
>CALWWT010000182.1 GCA_944385325.1 uncultured Clostridia bacterium
ACGAAGGCGTTGTCCGCTGTGTAGCCGGTGAGGACTCCAGCAAGGTCGATACCGACTACATCAACCAGAATACCGCGATGTGGATGACCTCCACCGCAAACCTGACCAGCGTCCTGTCGGTTGCCGAAGAAAACGGCTTTGAAGTCAACACCTGCTACATCCCCGCAGGCGAGACCTACGGCGTACCCACCGGCGGCTGCAACCTGATCATGCCCTCCAGCCTGACCGACGAACACAAGGACGCCGCATGGGAGTTCATCAAGTGGATGACCGCTACCGACCAGTCTGCCTACGCTTCCGCTTATACCGGATACGTTCCCAACTCCAAGAGCGCTGCCGCAACCGAAACCATTACCAGCCTGTGGGAAACCACTCCCCAGTTCAAGGTTGCGCTTGACCAGCTGGAACTCTACGGACAGGGCCGACCCAAAACCACCGCTTATGCCCAGATTGAGGACGAACTGGTTGCCATGATGGATGCCTGCTGGGTCAACGGCGCGGATGTCAATTCGACTGTTGCCGAAACCGCTGCCACCATCAACGAGCTGCTGGCAGATGCCAACTAATCTCTGAATAATACTGACAAAAAAGGGCGGCACAAGCTGCCCTTTCGGTATTAAGCGGCAGATAATCAATAATCAGACCATTATACAGACGCAAATTTTCAAGGAGTTTTTGCCATGAAACATAAACTGATCGTTATCTCACTGGACGCACTTCAAACCGACGACCTCCCGCTGCTGGAATCATTGCCCTATGCTTCCCAGTGGATGAAAAAGGCATGCATCGCACGCAACGTCCATGAAATCTATCCGACCCTTACCTATCCAATCCACACTACGCTGATCACCGGTGTCTACCCTGAAACCCACGGCATCATCCATAATCAGAAAGCATCCCTGACCCCTGATGAACCGGACTTTTCGCTGATGGGTTCCGACTGGTACTGGCAGAAGGAACACATCCAGGTTCCGACCCTTGCCGACGCTGTCTTTGCCGACGGCAGAACAGTCGCCAGCGTCAACTGGCCGGTTACTGCCGGTGAAAAAAGAGGCTTCAACTGCCCTGAGATCTGGCCGGTCAAGGCTTTGCAGGAGGACCCCCGGGAGGTTTACCGCAATACCGCTTCCGACAATGTCTACGACCGTTACTATGACCGCTATATCGCGCACTACAACTGGAAAAACAACGACGACCTGCTGACCTACGGCGGAGAGATCGCGATCGATCTGATCGAGAATGAAAAGCCCGATCTGATGCTCTATCATGCGGTCCATCTTGACCATATCCGCCATGTATATGGCGACCATGCTCCCGAAACTGAAGACTGCCTCAAGACGCTGGATATCCTGGTCCACCGGATAATCGAAGCTGCCAAACGCGCAGGCACTTATGAAGATACCAATTTTGTCATTCTCGGCGACCATGGACAGATCGACATCGACCGTGTGTTCTATCTGAACAATGCTCTGCGGGATGCCGGGCTGATTCAGGTGGATGAAAACGGCGTGCCTGTCTCGTACGATGCCTATGCATTTTCTGCTGGCTTCTCGACCCATGTTTACCTGCGCGACCCGTCGGATGCAGAATTGGTTGACAAGGTAGGCGCTATCCTCAACGGTCTGCACAAGGCGTTCCCGCAGTATATTGAACGGGTCTATACCAAGCAGCAGGCAACCGAGCTGGAACATCTGACCGGCAACTTCTCCTTTGTGCTTGAAGGAACCGAAGGCACCATCCTCCAAAGTGAAGTCAATAACGGTCCGTATGTCCGCATCAAAACCGACCCGAACTTCAAGGGATACGGTGCAATGCACGGCCATCATCCCGACAAAGGTCCGAAACCTCCGTTCATTGCCTTTGGACCTGACGTCAAAGAAGGCGTACATTTGGACGGTGTATCGATGCTCGACCTCTGCCCGACGATGGCAGCACTGGCTGGCATACAGATGGAAGGCATGGTCGGCAAACCGCTGCCCTTTTTGAAATGACCGGACAGAGAAAGGAAACCTACAGATGGATTTTTCAAATGTTTACCTCTTTTCCGATATCGATGGAACACTCGGTGTCGCCGGTGTCGGTATCCCGGCGCGCAACTATGACGCGATCCGCCGTTTTGTCCGCAAGGGCGGACATTTCGGGCTTTGTACCGGACGCTGGGTCACCGATATCACCCATTTTGTCCGCGGTCTTCCGGTCAACATCCCCTGCATTATCAACAACGGTGCGGCTCTGTGCGAACTTCCGTCCGGAAAGATACTCTCCAGCATCCCACTTCCCGAACAAGCGATGGATTATGCCCGTGAGATTGCGGCACTTGACCCGTGTATTCAGGTCATCGCCGTCAATGAAAGCGGCTACTACTGCTTGTCCGATCAGTCGGACGGCAAAGAAGTCCGCCTCATCCGGGAACGCTTCCCGTTCATGAAATGGGCTGAATTTAAAGGTCCCGCTCTCAAATTCCTGTTCAGCTGTCCGGCTGAACGCGGCGAAGAACTGCTCACAAAGGCTTCCGGGCTGCATCACGCCGATGTCTATTATACCTGGTCGGGAATGTCCTTTGAAATGATTCCTGCCGGTATCAGCAAAGGAACCGGGCTGCTCAACTTCTGCGCCGCCCGGCACATTCCGCGGGAAAATACCGTATTCATCGGTGACAGCTTTAACGACCGCGAGATGTTCATGACAGCCGGCTTCCCGGTTTGTGTAGCCGGAACGCCAAAGGAGCTGGCAGGACTTTGCCGGATGCAGGTTGGTGAATGCCTGTCCGGTGCGGTTGCCGACCTGATCGAATGGCTGGAAGCACATCCGCAGATGATCGGCGCACGCAATATCAAAAGCTGCGGCGCGGACTGATTTTGTCCATATGAAAAGGAGACAGATGGTTTTAATACCACCCGTCTCCTTTTTTTCGTTATAACTGGATAAGCGATTGCATCAGCTGCCAGATAAAATCCGCATGTTCGTCTGTATCCGGATAGATAATAACCAGATTTTCCTCAATCGTAAAGGCAATCCATCCCTTTTCCGTCAAGATATCCGCCACAGTCTGCTGTGTCAGTTGATCGAGGCTTCCATCCGAGTCAAAAGGCGGATTACTTTCCGGAAGAAAATGGACTTCCCAGTTAAAAGATACCGCGTCTTCCGCTTCGTTGTTTTCAGCATCGGTCGTATAATATCCGGCGAAAGAAACCGGTTCCCCGTTTTTCAGCATAAGGTCAGACTGTTCCGCTATCAGTCCCCACTTTTCGCAATCAGGCAGACAGTCCGCAAATACACCCGGATATTCTGACAGCGGCGCATACGCATATGCATCGCCCGATTCTATCGGAAACAAGCTAAAATCCAACGGATGCTCCCAGAACCAGTCCAGCAGCTCAATCACCGATTCATAGCTGTCATCTGCCGAGCCGGTGATCTGATACCAGCCATCTTCGGTCTGGAAAGTAACGGTCTTTGCCCTGTCTTCACGCCCTTCTGCGACGATCTGCACGCCATCCCGTTCGGTTACCGTCACTGTCGGCTCAACGATCTGCCCGTTTTCATCCAGTTCAATTGCAATGCAGTCTTGGATCTGCTCTACCGGCTGATACCCGGCAGTAACCATCAGATGACTGGATTCCAAACGCCCATCTGACCTGCTCCAGATCATATTGACACTGTAAATTTCTCCGTTTTCCAGATAATTGACATACAAATCAAACGCCGGCTGTTCCATCTCGGGAATAACCTGTTCTGCTTCCAGCTGCTGCCGGTCGTCTGAAAAATACCGCGTCTCCTCATAAGGAATTGCATGATCTGCCAGAGACATTGCTGCCGCCTGCCCTGAACTGTCCGAGCTTTCATTCGCGTACAGGAAATAATCTGCTGCCACAAACTCAGATGACCACTGCTGCACAGTATGGGAAAGCCGCTGATTGCAGGAAGTCAACGTAAACAATCCCACGCATATGAAAGCAGCCGCTGCAATCCTTTTCACTACTTTATTCCTCCAATCAGAATTACCGATATACACTCATACCTTTCTGCCCTGAGAGTCGACCCGGTATCCATCCGGAGTCACGGTATTGGTCAGAACCGTGCCGTCCGGCCCGAGGTAATACCAGTATTTTCCATCCTGTATCCAGCGGTTAGCCGCCATTGCACCGGAATCGGTAAAGTAATATTTCTTTCCGTTCAGCGTCAGCCACTGGCTTTCTGCCATCTTGCCCGAACCGCCAAACCAGTACCATTTATTCCCGAACTTCACCCAGCAGGATTCAT
>CALWWT010000183.1 GCA_944385325.1 uncultured Clostridia bacterium
TCCAGGGGCGGACGGTTCGCGTTGCGAACTACGGCTTTCTGGGAAAGCCTGCCCTTGGCGCGCAATCTCTAAAAAAGACGTAGCCGTTGGCGCAGTAGGCGGCAACGGCGGACACAGAAGACCAGCGGTTGACTTTATCGACAGCCTGACATCCGGTATCGGATGGAAAGTTGTATTTCTTATTATTTTAGCACAGTAAATCAGGTTTGACAATGGATTTTACCCGCAGACAAAACATTTAATAATTTCGGGATGAGCCATTTCCCAAAAATTCCTGCGCTTTATGACTCAAAAGCGGTAAGTTGTCGTTGAATTTCGCTTGCGGGTATGGTAAAATAAGAACTATACAGAATAAACAGAAACTGGGGCGGGCGTCGTCCCGGAATAATCAGGAGATTTGACCTCATGCAAGAAAATTTTGATTTTATCGCCCTTCGGCAGAAAGCTCTGGAGCGGCGTTTTTCCAATTTGAACCCGATGCAGCGGGAAGCGGTTTTTCAGGTAAATGGCCCGATTCTGATTCTGGCCGGTGCCGGCAGCGGAAAGACAACGGTTGTTATCAACCGGATCGCCGGTATGGTCAAGTTTGGCGACGCCTACAACAGCGCTTATGTCCCGTCTGATCTGACAGAAGATGCCTGCCGGGCATTGCAGGCGTATGCTGAGGGTACAGCGGATCTGTCGGACGACGAATTGGCAGAAATTTTTGGTGTATATCCTGTCCGTCCCTGGAATATCCTTGCCATTACCTTTACCAATAAGGCGGCTAAGGAACTGCGGGAACGCCTTTCCCGGATGCTGGGAGAAGAAGCGGAGGATGTATGGGCTTCTACGTTCCACTCCTGCTGTGTTCGGATCTTGCGGCGGGATATTGAAAAGCTGGATACGGCGTATACCCATTCGTTTGCGATCTATGATACCGATGATGCCGCACGGGTTATCCGTGATGCAATGAATGAACTGAAAATCGACGACAAGATGTTCAAACCCAAAGCAGTGCTGGGTGAGATCAGCCGTGCCAAGGATGAACTGCTTTCACCGTCTGACTATCTGACAAAGGCAGGGAGCGATTTCCGTCAGCAGCAGATTGCTAAAATTTACGATGCCTATGCCCGCAGGATGCGCGCAGCCAACGCACTGGATTTTGACGATATCATTATCAAGACGGTCGCACTTTTCCAGCAGTGCCCTGAGGTATTGGAGTATTATCAGAACCGCTGGCGGTATCTGATGGTAGACGAGTATCAGGACACCAACCATGCCCAGTATATGCTGGTAAGCCTGCTGGCTGCAAAGTGCCAGAACCTGTGTGTAGTCGGCGACGATGACCAGAGCATTTATAAATTCCGCGGTGCGACGATTGAAAATATCCTCTCGTTTGAAAACCAGTTTAAAAATACCGCGGTCATCCGTCTGGAACAGAACTACCGTTCTACCCAGACCATTCTGGATGCTGCCAATGAGGTTATCCAGCATAACGTCGGAAGAAAAGGCAAAAACCTTTGGACCGATAACGGCGCAGGTGAAAAAATCCGCCTTGAAAAGGTGCAGAATGAACGGGAAGAAGCCAAGTTTATCGCGGATACCATTGAGGAAAATGTTGCAAATGGTATGCGGTACGGCGACCATGCCGTATTGTACCGTATGAACGCGCAGTCGTCGGTTATCGAGCAGTATTTTATTAAGGCAGGTATTCCCTATCGGCTGTTTGGCGGAACCAAGTTCTTCGAGCGCAAGGAAATTAAGGATATGGTCGCTTACCTGTCGATCATTATCAACCCCTCGGATACCGTGCGGCTTTCCCGTATTATCAATGAGCCCAAACGTGCCATCGGTGATGCGACGGTCGCGGCAGTTATGAATATTGCGGTTCAGGCGGATATTCCGGTGTTTGAGGTGCTGCGCCATGCGGATGAATATGGCGCGCTGGCGCGTAAATCGATCCATTTGATGCAGTTTGCGTCTATGATTGAATCGTTCCGGGACGCGGCGCTGAACCTGCCGCTGGACGAACTGCTTGACCGTGTGGTCGAAGAGACAGGATATGCGGCTATGCTCAAGGCACAGGGCGACGAAGGTGCGACCCGTATGGAAAACATCGGCGAGCTGAAATCGACGATGATGAAATATCAGCAGGAAAATCCGGAAGGTACGCTGGAAGGTTTCCTGGAAGAAATCGCACTGTATACCGACCTGGATGACCTGAACGAACAGGACGACAGTGTCCTGTTGATGACGATGCATTCTTCCAAGGGTCTGGAGTTCCCGGTTGTCTTCCTGCCGGGCATGGAAGACGGTGTTTTCCCGTCGGTCCGCAGTATTTATGATCCTGTTGAACTGGAAGAGGAAAGACGGCTTTGCTACGTTGCAATCACCCGTGCCAAAAAGAAATTGTTTATCTCCCATGCCTATGAGCGGATGGTGTTCGGAACGACCAATCGCAACCGCCTCTCACGTTTTGTTGGTGAAATTCCGGCAGATAAGATGGAACTGGTGGATACGACTGCCGCCAGAAGAGAAGCTTACCAGGCACGTTTGCAGGCAAAACGCGAAGGTGGTCTGACAACTCCTGTGCCTAAGGCAACGACCCTTGTCGGCAGTGCGCCCAAGGCGGAGCAGGCAGTTATTGATTATGGTGTAGGCAGCCGGGTACGTCACAAGACTTTCGGGGAAGGAATGGTGGTATCCATCCGTCCGATGGGCAAGGATTCGCTGGTTGAGGTAGCGTTTGACAAGGTTGGAACCAAGAAGATCATGGCCAACTTTGCCAAACTGGAAAAAATCTGAGCTGGACATAATACAGAAAAGTACGCGGCAGGTCAGCTCTGACAGGACAGGCAGATCCTGTCCGTCTGCCAGTCAGATGAACAGATTGTTCGGTGTATTTTCCGGCGGCAGTTCATAACAGAAAGGGTGCTATTTTATGTACGAGGTTCTCAGTATTGGGGAAGCACTGATGGATTTTATACCGCTCAATCCGGAAAAGTTTGCTGACCGGCCTGCGGAAGATCCGGAAGGTGCGGATGACAGCAGAACGGAAGATACCGGTTATACTGCGCCTGTTTTTGAACAGACGGTCGGCGGAAGCCCGGCAAACGTTGCCTGTGCACTGGCAAGGCTGGGCGTAAAGACCGGATTTGTCGGAAAAGTCGGCAATGATTCGATGGGGCAGCGGGTTAAAAAAGTACTGGATGAGTGCGGAGTAGATACCAGCAATATGATTCTGGATGCAGATCTGCGTACTCCGGTCGCTGTAGTCCACCGAATGGAAGGGAAAAAGAGATTTACTTTTTATCGCGGCGTACATACTGCCGATACCCATTTTGAAGAAGAGGAAATTGACGATGAGATTTTTGAGGAATGTAAAGTCTTCAACTTCTCGTCCTTTCCCCTTTCCCGTGAGCCCAGCCGTTCAACTGTGCTCAACGCGGTCGTAAAGGCAAAGGAATCGGGTGCCCGGATTACTTTTGACCCGAATATCCGCCTGAGTATCTGGGAATCTCCTGAGCAGGCGCGGGAAGTGGTATTGCAGGCACTGACCCTTGCAGACATCCTTAAGATTTCGGAAGATGATTTCCAGTTTCTTTTCCCGGGGATGGACGAGCGGGAAGCGTGTGAACAGATTTATCTGGAAAATGGCACCGAGATGATCGTTATCACCCGTTCCGACCGCGGGTGTTATGCGTATGTCAATCAGGATTCCTACCTTTCCAGCGCGTATGATGTAGATGTCGTGGATACGACCGGTTCGGGAGACGCCTTCCTGGCAGGCATTATCTTCAATATTATGAAGCTGAACAAAAATGTGCACGATCTGTCCAGTGTGGAAATTACCGTGATGCTGGACTTTGCCAATGCGGTTGGAAGCCTTGTCTGCACCCGTCCGGGAGCAATTGCGGCGTTCCCGACACCGCAGGAAATCGTACACTGCATGGCAAAGATCCCCAAACGTGTTCCGGTGACCAATAAGGTTGACTGGGAAGTATAAAATAAAGGGCAGTTAATCAGAAAAAGCTGTTACAGGGGATTTTGGGAAGGACAGATCATGCTGAACCGCAATTATTATGATGTAACACAGTGGCAGAAGGGCAATCCTTATCAGGATATCGGAGCCGTCATTAACAGCATTATTGCCGATGTAAAAATACGCCAGACCAATTCTGATTGTTGTTCAGGCGGTAAACCAGGCGCTGTAATCTATATCCCGCCGGGAGATTATCATCTGCAAACCCAGGTTGTGATTGATATCAGTTATCTGAAGATTCAGGGCTCCGGACATGGATTTATTTCTTCCAGCATCCGGTTCAACACACCGCCAGAAGAATTTTCACAATGGCATGATATATGGCCGGGCGGAAGCCGGATTTTGGTGGAGCTTGTGCCGGGAGAAGATTTAGCTTCCGGTGCGGCATTTTATGTCAGACGGGATGGAGAGCCGAGAATCAGTTCGGTCGAATTTGAAAATTTCTGTATTGACGGATTGCATTTTGCAGATGATGGCTCCGGAAAGAATGACCCGGAAAATACCTATAAAAATGGAAAAACCGGTATTTATATTGCATCTCCGCACGATTCTTTCAAGCTCACCGGGATGGGATTTGTTTATCTCGAACATGGAATAGTAGCTTATCACGCAGATGCAATGTCGATCCATGACAACTTTATCGCCGAATGCGGCAGCTGTATTGAATTGCGTGGTTCCGGTCAGGCATCCAAAATTACCGATAATCTAATTGGCGCAGGGTATAATGGTTACTCAATTTATGCGGAAAATTTTGGCGGTTTGATGGTGGCAGCCAATAATGTTTTTCCAAGAGGAACCAGCAGCGTACATTTTTCAGGTGTTGTTCGTTCAACAGTTACCGCCAACCGTTTTCATTCATTTTATCCGGGCATGCTCGTTTTTGAAAGAAATTGTTCTGAAAATCTGGTAGCATCCAATCATTTTCTGCGTGACCATGAGCCGTGGTCGCCGATGCTGGGATACGATAACGGACTGGATGATGATTATGGGCTGCTGCGAATTAACGGAAATAATAATTCGATCATGGCAAACCATATTTCGGAAACGATTGATCGTGTTTATCTTAAACCGCAGGATGTTATACCGGTGGTGATACGTCTGACAGGCGGAACCGGGAATTATATTTCTGGCAATCATATTGTGGCAACAACGCAGTCGACAGGTGATGCCGACACATCTGCATCTTGCTTTTCCGCTCAGGTTGGAGCATTGCTTACGACCGATCGGCTGGATATGCTGGATGTCATTGCGGTACAGGTGGATGCAGTATCCAGAGGAAATACGGTATTGGATACAGGAACAGAACAACAGACTGTGCTCGACCGTTCTGTTAACCACTTCCGTGCGCTGCCGTCATTTGAGTATAAGCGGTCATCCGGCGTCCTTGACAATTGAAGTCATGGGTGCTATACTTGTGGCAGTAAACAGCTTGGTTTTGTTTGTAAAATCGTACAGGAGGTTATACATATGCATATGAAAGAAAATTATATGATCTGCAACTGCAAACAGGTTTCCTATTATGACGTTGAAAATGCGCTGCATCAGATGGAAACCTTTGATGACGTAGTAAAAAATTTTGAAGGTGTCCAGAAGATTACCCACTGCTCGACCGGTTGTGGCAAATGTCACGACAAGATCATGGATGCTATTTCGGAGATCATGATGGCCTGATCGTGTAAATCTTCAGCCCGCTGTGTTTATTGGTACAGCGGGCCTTTATATTGCATGGGGATTTGACTGGCAAAGGTTGATGGAATAGGAGGTACAAATGGCGACCAAGGTAAAAAACATGACTTCCGGAAGTCCCGGGAAACTGATTTTGTTTTTTGCGCTGCCGCTGATGGCTGGAAATGTCTGCCAGCAGCTGTATACGGTTGTGGACACGGCGGTTGTCGGAAAGGGAATGGGAGTAGACGCACTGGCGGCTGTCGGCGCTGCCGACTGGTTCCACTGGATGATTCTCGGGTCGATCCAGGGGTTTGCACAAGGGTTCTGTATCCTGATGGCGCAGAAGTTTGGTGCCGGAGATATCGCCGGGCTGCGAAAGGTCATTGCAAATGCGGTATGGCTGGCACTGGCGTGTGCGGCGGTGATTACGGCTGCGGGCGAAATTGCGGCAAGACCGGTACTGGAACTGCTGGGAACGCCGGAGCGGATTATGGATATGTCGCTTTTATATCTGCGGATATTGCTGGGCGGAATGCCAATTGTCATGGCGTATAACCTGCTGGCTTCGGTTCTGCGGGCGATGGGAGACGGCAAAACACCGCTTTACGCGATGATACTGGCATCAGGCATCAATATCGTGTTGGATCTGTTGTTTGTTCTGGTTTTCCACTGGGGAATTGCGGGTGCTGCCATTGCGACATTATTGGCGCAGGCATTTTCAAGTGTATACTGTCTTTGGTTTATTCTGCATATTCGTACACTTGGTCTTTCCAGAAAGGATTTTTATGACCGGGAAAGCAGAAGATGGTTTTCTTCGGACTGGAAGCTGCGCTGGCAGCTCTTTCGGCTGGGATTTCCGATGGCACTGCAAAATATCATTATCGCTGTTGGCGGTATGATCGTCCAGTCGGTGGTCAATGGATTTGGTCTTACCTTTATCGCGGGCTATACCGCAACCAATAAGCTGTACGGGCTTTTGGAGATCGCAGCGGTTTCTTACGGTTATGCGGTCAGTACCTATGTGGGGCAGAATGTCGGTGCAGGCGAAATTCGCCGGATTCATCGCGGTATTCGCGCGGCGCTGGCGCTGGCAGTTGTAACGTCTATGGTTATTGGGGCGTTTATGCTGTTGTTCGGGAAGA
>CALWWT010000184.1 GCA_944385325.1 uncultured Clostridia bacterium
CCAGAAAGCCTGTTTGCAACGCGAACCGTCCGCCCCTGGACCTGCTTTAAAAAACTTACAGTGTACTTGCAAACTGTAGGACTTCTGAATAAGCCGCTTATAACCTGAACTTTTTCGACAGCCTGAGCGCGCCGCAGTCTGCGGCGCGCCGGAAGAGAAGATGTCTTATCCAATCCCCATTTCGGTGGGATTGAGCAGGTCGGAACGGCGGTTATAGTTGCCGGAAACATACCAGTAATCGGTATTGACCCGGGTCAGGATGCCTTCGGCATCACCGCGATATAGCTCCAGATGAAGCATCGTTCCGCCATCAACGTTGTTTTTGGCAAGGTAGCCGATGATCTGTCCTTTTTTGACAGTCCTGCCGGTGGAGACGGCAGGTGTGATCTCACCGTAACGGACGGCTGTACCGTCGTCGTTTTTGACGGTCACGGCGCCGGTTCCGGCATAGAAAGTCGTGCTGGTTGCAGTGACAGTTCCGTCGGTCATTGCGTAAACTGGCGTACCGGCTCCGTCGACTACAAAATAGTCAATGCCGGCGTGCTGTCTGCCGTCACTGCGTTTGTATCCGAACGAACGTCCGCCGGTGATCGGAAGATATGCGGCGCGGATAGGGCTTTCCCAGTTGCCCTTGATGTACTGACGCAGCTTGTCAAGATCGTCCTGGGTACCGTTATCGGAATCGGTGTCATTGCTGCTCTTGACTGCTTCGGCGAGTGCGGCACGGGTCTTGCTGCCGGCAATACCGTCTGCCGTCAGATTGTAATCCGACTGGAAGGATTTTACCGCCGCACGGGTCGCGGAACCAAAAATGCCGTCCGCTTTGCCGGCGTTGTATCCCAGGTCGTTCAGCTGCTGCTGAACGGTCGTGACGTCCTCTTTGATTTTTGCAAGGGTCTTTGCCCCGGCGATCCCGTCAACCGACAGCCCATTATTCGACTGGTACCAGATGACGGCAGAATGGGTCTTCTGACCAAAAATCCCGTCTGGCGTGCAGCCATATCCCAACCCGTGCAGATTTGTTTGCAGATTGTAGACGGCATTGCCCGTGCTGCCCCAGCGGTAGTTCGCGGAAACGGAAGTTGGAAGCAGCAGGAGCAGGCTGAGCATGAAGGTCAGCAGGAGTGCGACCTTGCCTGTTTGTTGTTTCACTTTGCGTCAATCCTTTCGATTTTAGGTTCCTGGCGGGACTGTTCACCGGGTGAAAAATGTGGTATAATACTTTGGTAACCAGACAAAATACCTTTGTGGCGGACATAAAGAGATTTGACTGTACATTTTTCGCCGGCGTTCCGGAAGGATAAGTCTATGCTAACATAAAACTTCCGCCGCCTCAAGCGGTTGGAAAATGTTACCGGCTGCGCGCTTTGTCCTGTTACCGGAAAAACAAACCAGAAAATATGAAAAAACCAGCTGCCATGGGAATTTTCGGGAGCTGGTCGGGAAAGGAGTGACAGGGGTGGAAATCTCTTCCAAACAGCTGAAAACAACATCGGCAGACGGCACCGCACAGACCCTGCTTCCCGAAACCCCGGTCACCCGGCTGAAAAATATCGGTCCTAAAAGGGAAGCGTTATATTTGAAATTGGGGATTCAAACGGTGGAACAGCTGCTGGCGTTTTATCCGCGCGGTTATCAGGATTTTACTTCACCCAAAACGGTTGACCAGTGTATCGGCGGCGAAAATGTCGTGATCGCCGGAAAGGTTCTGCGCAAGTTTCCGCCTGCACCGATTCGTAAAGGAATGGTGCTGTATAAACTACAGGCAACCGACGGGCTGCACAACTTTGTCGTCACGATCTTTAACAGTGAATATGTCTATTATGGAATGAAGACGGGCGAAGATTATGTTTTTGCCGGTAAATGGACCCGTACCGGTGCCGCTTACGGTCTGACGCTCTCGACCTATCTTCCGGCGGAAGAGGCGGATATCCTCCGCCCGGTCTACTCGCTGACCGAGGGGCTGACCAGTAAGATGGTGCAGACCAATGTCAAGGACGCGATCGAGCATTTCCTGCCTTTGATGCCTGACCCGCTGCCGGAAGCGCTGCGGAAAGAACACCGGCTGATCTCCTATCAGGCGGCGATCCGCCAGATCCATTTTCCCGAAGGGCAGACCCAGCTGGATGCCGCAAAGCGCCGCCTTTCGTTTGAAGAACTGCTCCGTCTGACCATCGGACTGAAAATGCTCAAAGGCAGGCAGCGCCGGGAAACAGAGGTTCGTATCAAACGGCCTGACCTGCGTCCGTTTCTGCAAAGTCTGCCGTATCAGCTGACCGGCGCGCAGAAACGGGTAATCGGAGAGATTCTGCTGGATATGTCTTCTAAATATCCGATGAACCGGCTGGTGCAGGGGGATGTCGGCTCGGGTAAGACAATGGTTGCGGCGGCAGCAGCTTTCGCAATGGTCAGAAGCGGGTATCAGGCGGCACTGATGGCACCGACGGAAATCCTCGCTTCCCAGCATGAAGCGACACTGCGCCGTTTCCTTGAACCGCTGGGAGTTCGGATTGGACTGCTGTCCGGTTCGCTCACGCCAAAGCAGAAAACGCTTATGCGGGAGAAGATCGCTGCCGGAGAAATCGATGTGGTAGTCGGCACCCATGCGCTTGTCCAGCAGGCGACTGTTTTTCATCGTCTCGGACTGGTCATTACCGACGAGCAGCACCGGTTCGGTGTCGCACAGCGGCAGCGGCTGGGCGAAAAGGGCGAAAATCCGCATGTGCTGGTCATGTCGGCAACCCCAATCCCGCGGACACTGGCGCTGATTGTATACGGTGATTTGGATTTATCGGTCATTGACGAACTGCCAAAAGGCCGCCAGCCGATTGAAACCTTCTCGATTCATTCGGATAAACGGGAGCGTGCGCTGGGATATATCCGCGATCATCTCGCACGCGGAGAGCAGGGATATATCGTCTGCCCGCTGATTGAAGAGAATGACCCGTCCGGCGGTATGACGGCAGCGGTCGATTACGCCAGGCAGTTGCAGGAAACCGCGTTTAAGGGATATACGGTAGGGCTTTTGCATGGACGAATGAAGTCGGACGAGAAAGACGCGGTCATGGCGCGGTTTGCTTCGGGCGAAATCCAGCTGCTGGTCGCGACGACGGTTGTCGAGGTCGGCGTGGACGTTCCGAATGCAACGATTATCATGATCGAAAATGCCGAGCGTTTCGGGCTTTCCCAGCTGCACCAGCTGCGAGGACGTGTCGGACGCGGAAGCAAAAAATCGACCTGTATCCTGCTTTCGGATAACGACGGCGAGGATAACCGCAAGCGGCTTTCGGTCATGAAAGAGACCTGCGACGGCTTTGTGATTTCCAAAGAGGATTTGAAACTCCGCGGAGCGGGCGACTTTTTTGGTTACCGGCAGCATGGCGCCCCATCGCTTGGCATCAGCGACGTACTCGAGGATACCGCTCTGTTTGCCGAAGCACAGGCGGCAGGATACGCGCTTTTGGATGCGGATCCGGATTTATCTTTGCCGGAACACGCGATTTTGCGCGCGCAGGTGCGGCAGATGACCGAACGCGGCGCCGGAAATTAAGCGGCGTGTCGCCGTGCCCCGGTGTCCGGGCGGATAGATTTGCGTTGTTTGCCTGCGTTCCGATGGGCTCGATTATGGTAGTAACTGTATGCGCAAACGCGCCGGGTAGATGGCGTGAAAATTACGTTTGTGCGGCAAAAAAACGCTGAACTGCCGAACACCGGGAGCGTGGTAAAGCGTTGGCAAACTGGCAGCGGCGGCTCGCCGCTAGAGAAGGGAATGGTTTTATGTATCTTGAGGGAAAAAATCATCTGCATTTTATTGGTATCGGCGGCAGCGGTATGTACCCGATGGCGCAGATTCTGCATGAAAAAGGATATACGATCACCGGTTCTGACAATAACGAAACCGATACACTCGCAAAAGTCCGGGAGATGGGAATCAAGGTTACCCTCGGGCAGCGTGCCGAGAATATCGAAGGCGCCGACCTGATTGTCTATTCTGCGGCGATTATGGCAGATAACCCGGAACTGGTCGCGGCGCGTGCAAGCGGCGTTCCGACGGTTGAGCGGAGCGTGATTCTGGGAGAAATTACCGCTCATTATTCCGACGCGCTCTGCGTCAGCGGTACCCACGGCAAGACGACGACCACTTCGATGCTGACCCAGATCATGCTGGATGCCGGCAAGGACCCGACCTGTGTCATCGGCGGCAAACTGCCTGCAATCGGCGGCAGCGGGAGAGCCGGCAAAACGCAGCATATGGTCTGCGAGTCCTGCGAATTTGTCGATACCTTTCTCAAACTCCATCCGGACGTTGCGGTTATCCTGAATATTGACGCTGACCATCTGGATTACTTCAAGACGATGGAAAACCTGATTCACTCCTTCCGGAAATTTGCATCGATGGCGACCAAATGCATTATCGCAAACGGCGATGACGCCAATACAATGATGGCGATTGCCGGAATG
>CALWWT010000185.1 GCA_944385325.1 uncultured Clostridia bacterium
CGGCGGCATGGGCGCTTACCAGTGGGCAATTATCCTGAACGAAACCGGTCAGCTGATTGGAAATATCAGTCTGGTGGAAACGGATGCTGAGGAAAAAAACGGCAAGTTTGGCTATGTGCTCGGACAAAAATGGTGGAACATGGGGCTGGCAACAGAAGCACTGAGAGAAATGCTGCGGTTTTTGTTTGAGGAATGCGGTTTTGAATCAATTACCGGCGAACACGACGTTTTAAACCCGGCATCTGGAAAAGTAATGGAAAAATGCGGGTTTGAATATGTTGGTCAGGAAGTCAAACCGGTTCCTGCCAAAAATATACAGGCGGATATTTATGTACGCCGGATTACCCGTCAGCGCTGGTACGAAATCAATCGAAAGGAATTACCATGATTAAAGGACTTGAAGATTTTACCCCAAAGTATCACGGGATTTTTGAAACACATGCGCACTTCGGTGACCATGTATTTGACGGTGACCGGGAAGAACTGCTCTCTTCCCTGCCTAAACTCGGTGTTGACCGGGCAATCTGTGTTGGATACGATCTGCCGTCTTCTGAAAAAGCGGCGGAGATTGCCGGACGTTTCCCGCATATCTATGCGGCTGTCGGTTTCCATCCGGAAAACCTGCATGAGTATTCGGAAGAAGGCGTTCAGAAGATCGCAAAGCTGCTGGACAACGAAAAGGTCGTTGCAATCGGTGAGATCGGGCTGGACTACCACTGGAAGGAAATGCCGCCTGAGTTACAGAAAAAAGCGTTTATCCGACAGCTGGAACTGGCAAGGGAACGCGATCTCCCGGTTATTATCCATGCAAGGGAAGCGACTGCCGACACGCTGGAAATCCTTCAGAACTTTACCGATGTACGCGGTGTGCTGCATTGTTTTTCCGGTTCGGCTGAGACGGCAAAAATTGTCACCGGCTGGGGATTCTATATCGGTTTTACCGGCGTTCTGACCTTCAAAAATGCCAGACAGCCGGTGGAAGCATGTACGGTTGTTCCGGCAGATAAGCTGCTGCTGGAAACCGACTGCCCGTATATGGCGCCTGTTCCGTGGCGCGGAAAACGCAGCTGCCCGCCAATGATCCAGTCAACCGCTGAACGGATGGCAGAAATCAAGGGCGTTTCTCCGCAGGAGATGATCGATATTGCCGCGGAAAACGCCAGACGGCTGTTTGGCATAAAATAAGCTTCGGTAGAGAAAAACTGTCGGATATACGCAAAATCCCTTGTATTTTGGCGTGTATTTTGGTATAATAAAATAAATGGTTAGGGACAGGATTTTCCCGTGAATTTCTGATTGTTCCTGCCGGTATACGTCGTTCCGCATACCGGAAAAGGGAGGTGCTCAGATGGACATAAAAACCACCGGAAGCGGTTTTTCCTTTCATTGCCTGTCCGCCGGCTATTTTGTCGGAAAAGCAGGCTGGATATATCCGCGTGAGACCGGCAGTTTCAAGCTAATTTACATGCTGCACGGTGAACTGAATATTCAGGAAGGGCTTTCCCCTTATCATCTTCAGCCAGGTGATCTGCTGCTGTTGTCCTCTGCCCTTCCGCGATTCGGCATGACGCCATCTGATAAAAAAGTGTCTTTTTACTGGGCAGAATTTGAACTGACCGACCCGGATGCGCTGGGGCTTCAGGTTTCCTGCAAGGTGAAACCAGAAAATAAACAGATATCCAGTTTATTCAGGCATCTGCTGCAAGTGAAGGACAGCTACCCGGAAGAGGCAGCAGAATTTGCTGCGCTGCTGCTGTTGTCGGAAACAGCGGCTGTCCAGCAAAGTACGGCAGTGCACTGCCCGCGGATTTTGCAGGAGATCACTGAGTGGATTCGCAAGAATATCAATACTCCAATCACTGCCGCCGATGTGGGAAAACAATTTTCCTACAATCCTGACTATCTGACTTCGCTGTTCAAAGAATATTTTGGATTCGGGCTCAAAGAGTATATCAACGACCTCAAGCTCAAAAAAGCTGACGAGTATCTGAAAACCACCGACTGCTCCATTAAGGAGATTGCAGCCATGCTGGGATTTGCAGGCGCTAACCAGTTTATCAAGTATTTCAGCTACCACCGCGATATCTCTCCGGAACGCTACCGTCAGCGTTATTATAACCAGAAGATGTGAGAAAAAAGGGCAAAGGTTTGTCAATCATTTTTTATTGGAAAACGATTGACACCTTTGTCCTTTTCTGGTATAATGTTTCATGTTGTGACGTGCAAATGCATGTCTACATCCTTGCTCCGGACAGGTTCCGGGGCCGAAAGACCAAAAGGAGGTGCTCATATCATGGCAAAACTGAATGAAAACTACGAGGCAGTCGTTATATTCAGCATGAAGCAGGGTGAAGAGTCCATCAAAGAGTCGGTTGAGAAGTTCGCAGCGCTGATCCGTGACAACGGTACGCTGGAATCTGTCGACGAATGGGGCAAAAGAGCTCTTGCTTACGAAATCAACGATGAGGCCGAGGGCTTCTATGTCCTGTACAACTTCAACAGCGTTCCTTCCTTCCCCCACGAGCTGGAAAGAAGACTGAGAATCGCTGACGGCGTTCTGCGTTCTCTGGTTGTTACCAGCGTCTGATTCGGAGGGACCTCAGATGTTGAACCGCATTATTTTAATGGGCAGACTTGTTGCCGACCCGGAGCTCAAACAGACTCCCAACGGCATTTCGGTTGCAACCTTCCGTCTGGCAGTTGACCGTAATTATCAGACCAAAGGCAGCACTGAACGCCAGTGCGATTTTATCAACTGTGTCGCATGGCGTCATACCGGTGAATTTATCTCCCGTTACTTCTCCAAAGGTCGCATGATTGCTCTTGAGGGCAGCTTGCAGACCAGAAGCTACGAGGATAAAACCGGTACAAAACGCACTGCTTATGAAGTTGTTGTCGATCAGGCATATTTTGCTGATTCCAAGTCGAGCGGCTCTCAGGGTGGAAACACCTTTTCGGAACCCTCTTACGGCAGCAATTCGATGCCTTCTTCGCAGTCCGCTCCCCGCTTTGAGGAACCTCAGCGCGGTCAGAGCCTGTCGGTCGGCAGCTTTGGCGGTTTTGAAGAACTGGACACCGATGATGGTGACCTGCCCTTCTGATCTAATTTGATTTCGTAATTTTGCTGAAAGGAGCCTAGACTCATGGAAAGAAATAACCGTGGCAGAAAGCCCCGCAGAAAAGTCTGCGCTTTCTGTGTTGATAAGGTCGAGAACATCGATTACAAGACCATCGGCAAATACAGCCGCAAAGTCCTGTCTGAGAGAGCTAAAATCATTCCCAGACGTGTAACCGGTACCTGCGCAAGACATCAGCGTCAGCTGACTGTTGCTGTCAAACGCGCTCGGATCATCGCGCTGATCCCCTTTGTCAACGACTAAAATCGTAAGCAATTCCCTTCAGATTGTAAAATCTGAGGGGTTTTTGTCATATATAAGACATAACCACCGGTGACGATTCACATCACCGGTGGTTATGTCATTTATCTGAGTGATTTGGCGTATTCTTTTGGAGACATCTGGAACTCCCGCTTAAATTCGGTCGAGAGATAGGTCGGGCTGCAATACCCCAGAATATCCGAAATCTGAGCAATCGAATACCTGCCTTCCGCGATCATATCCTTTACCTTTTCCAGCCTTACCAGACGCACATATTCCGAAATACTCCGTCCAACCTTATGCTTGAACAGGCTGGACAGATAAGACGGCGACAGGTTCAGATGTCCGGCAAGTTCCGGAAGGCTGATACGCGCGGTAATATTCTGGTGAATCAGATCTATACATTCGCTGACATATGGATTGTCGACCGATACCTTGAGACGGTTGGGGATGTGCGTGATCACCGTATCGGCGTGGACGTTGCGGGTAACGATAATCAACAGCTTTCCAAGGTCACAAACGATCATATCATCCGCGTAGATCTCGCCTTCCCGATCTTCCCGGACGATTTCCTGAATAATATGCAAACAGTTGTCATCCGCGTAAACCGGGCGGTTTGCGATCATATCGGAATGTACAATCTCACCGTCAAACGTGACGTTCAGAAAACTGATGCCGCCCTTGCCGTCCGCACGTTGGATATGGGTGCGGTGCGGCGCAAAAAAGATCATCTGTCCCTGATGGATATCATAGCTTTTTCCGTCTATCTCACAGATCATGTTGCCTTTTTGCAGATAGATAAACTCCCAGAATGGATGTTCCTCACTGCGCAGCGAGAAATCCTCATCCTTTTCCTGAAACAGTACCGCATACAAAGTGCGGACATTGATGCTCGGGACAAAACCATTCCCGGTCAGCGCCGTTGTAATCGGGATTACCCGCCGTTCGCTCCGGCTGTACAGCCGGTAGGAAAGCCGGCATTCATACGGTAAAATGCAAAATTCCACCCCGCCGAAAATGACGACCATTTGATCAAGCAAAAACTTATGTATCACACCGTCGACCGAACGGATAAACAGTATCCCGACTCCACAGATCGGTTCGAGCAATACATCCTGCTGGTACCGCCACAATGTCGAGGTGATCCGGATATCATCCTCATGTACCACCGCCCTTGCATCCGAAAAATCGGCAGTCGTACCCGCAAGTGTACCAAACATTCTGAAATTTACAGCATTTATTTCTTTTAACAGCATGGTTAATCCCACCTTTTGATTATCCGCAGGACGCAGTATCCCACAGCCAGCAGCGGATAAATATACGCCTTATTTATAATCTGGTATACCAAACAGCATTGTAAAAATCAAGTGACTCGCCGTCTCAAACCCGTTATTCCATTTCCGAATTATTGAACGGAAAACAGAAATACCAGTAAACTTTTATTATGGTTATATACTATCCTATTTTCCCTGACATGTCAACCACTTTTTTAAAAAATGGATATTCATACACTTTAACTCACCTTATCCATCCCGGCTTGTGCCACCCGAACCGATACATCCGGTTCTCTGTTCGAACGGAACAGCGCATCCGTCAAACCCGAAAGAACAGGTGCAAACAGCACACTGCACAGAATAAACAGTACATCACTGACCCCGAGCGGCACCGTTTCCAAAATTGCGGCAAAAGGCGGGAACCATACCGATAACGCCATCACTGTGACCGATACGCATACTGCACCGATCAGCCGGATATTCCCCAGCGGATTCAGTTTCCAAATGCTGACCCGCTCGCTGCGGCATTCAAACACATGGAACAGCTGGCAGGAAACCAGCGTCACAAATGCCGACGTTCTGGCAAGTGCGAGGTCTCCCGTCGCAAGAAAATGACTGAATACAAACAGTGTCGTCAGCCCGATCAGGCACCCTCTGAAAAGTATCTTTCCTAATAAGCCGCCGGAGAAAATGCTTTCTCCGGCATTCCTCGGCGGTCGGTCCATCAGGCCTTTTTCAGACGGTTCCAGTCCAAGCGCAATAGCAGGCAGCCCATCGGTCACCAGATTGACGATCAAAATATGAATCGGCATCAGGACGACCGGCATCCCCATCATAATCCCCAAAAACATCGTCAGTACCTCGCCGATGTTGCAGGAAAGCAGATACCGGATAAATCCGCGGATATTCTGATAAATCGCCCGTCCTTCCTCGACTGCCGCGACCAGTGTCGCAAAATTATCGTCCATCAGCACCAGGTCGGACGCTTCCCTTGTTACATCCGTACCGCCCAGCCCCATCGATACACCGATATCCGCCTCCCGTACAGCCGGCGCGTCATTGACACCGTCACCGGTCATCGCTGTGATATGTCCGGCAGCCCGCAGCGCACGGACGATCATCAGCTTGTGACGCGGCGAAACGCGGGCAAAGACCGTCGTCTTCATAATCTCCCGGCAGCGTTCCTTTTCGTCCAGCCGGTCCAGGTCGGCGCCGGTCATAATGCCGTCACCTTCATGCCAGATGCCCGTCTGGGCAGCGATGGCACGGGCAGTCAGCTGATGGTCGCCGGTAATCATAACCGGACGGATACCTGCCTTACGGCAGAGACGCACCGCTTCCCGAACCTCTTTTCTGGGTGGATCGATCATCCCGGCAAGACCGAGAAAAATCATATCCTGTTCAGCTGACTCACCTGTCGGCTCGCCGTCAGACAACGGACGCATGGCAGCTGCCAGTACCCGCAGGCCGCTTGCCGCCATCTTTTCGGCTGCCGTGGTAATTTCCCGGCGAAGTCTGCTGTCCAGCGGCAGAACCTGTTCACCCATCCGGATATGGCTGCACCGTGAGAGCAGACAGTCGCAGCCTCCTTTACACAGCAACATTCTCCCGTCAGCCGACTGGACAATAATACTCATCCGCTTGCGCACCGAGTCAAACGGTACCTCGCCGATACGGCGATATTCTTCTGCCAGCTGGCGGCGGGAAAGCCCAGCTTTTGCCGCAGCGCCGCAAAGAGCTGTTTCAGTCGGGTCACCGGTGTAGCTTCCATCCTTTCCGACAATTACATCACTGCACAGCGAAAAAACCGTCAGTGCCATCCGTCCTGTCGAATTTTTCAGCGGGTCATCCGCTTTGCCGCCACGGGAAAAAGTGCCGTTTCCCTCACCGACTTCCCAGTATTCGCCAGCAAGCCACAGGCTGCTGACCGTCATCCGGTTGGTGGTCAATGTGCCGGTTTTATCGGTACAGATCACATCGGCACATCCGAGTGTTTCGACCGCTGACAGCTTGCGCAGCAGCGCATTCCGCGAAACCATCCGCCGTACCGCCAGTGCAAGCGAAATCGTGACGATCGCCGGAAGACCTTCTGGTACCGCCGCAACCGCGAGGCTGATACCAGTCATCAGCATATTTCGCAGGTCCTCTCCGCGCAGTACGCCGGCGGCAGATACGACCGCACAGATGATCAGACAGCCGATTGCGACATATTTTCCCAGCTGATCCAGTTTCTTTTGCAGCGGCGTCTGTTCATCGGGAATCTCCGCCAGCATCCCGGCGATCCGTCCCATCTGGGTTGACATACCGATTGCGCAGACCCGTGCGACGCCGGAACCGGCAACCGCCGTTGTCCCCATATAGACCATATCTTTCCGATCAGGCAGGTTTTCCGGCGGCGTACTGCCCTGAAACGCGATTTTACCGCAGGCAACCGATTCTCCGGTCAGCATCGATTCATCCGCCGACAAGCCGGCAGACTCGAGCACAACCGCATCCGCCGGAATCCGGTCACCCGCTTCCAGCTGGATGATGTCATCCGGTACAAGATCGGTCGCAGCAATGGCGGTCAATTCACCGTCCCGCCAGACACGCGCTTTGGGCGCTGCCATATTGCGCAGCGCGTCCAACGTTTTTTCCGCCTTGAACTCCTGCACAAAGCTCATCACTCCGTTTAGAAATACAATGATCGCAATCGTCAGCGCCTCGGCATACTCCCCTGTCAAAACACTGACCACCGTGCCGCCCAGCAGCACCAGTGTCAGGAAATCCTTGAACTGGCTGATAAAAACGGCAAAGGGATGTACTTTTTTCCCTTCTGTCAGCCGGTTTTCACCGTATTGTTTCTGTCTTTCGGCGGCTTCCCGTCCGGTCAGTCCGCCGGGCTGTTCCATCATCCGACTCATGATCTCCACCATCCTTCCGCTATCCCATGTGTATGCCGGAAAACCCGGGTTTAGGTATCCAAAATCCTGAAATTCCCAAAGCCCATAGACAAAAAAACATCCCGTACAGCAGACTTGCCGTACAGGATGTTACATTGATTCAAACTTTTCAGGCACGCCCCACCTGAAATGGTGCAAAAAGCACGCCGAAGGCATTAAAGCCAGTTTTAGATTACGCACCATCTGCCCGGCGCGTTTGCCAAGACTGTTACTTTTGCAATCGAGGCGGTCGCGCTCATGCATGAGCTACGCCGCCGACCAGCACGAACTGGCAGCGGAAGCATTCCGCCGCCTTAGATGACCAGACCGCCGTTGACTGCCAGCACCTGACCGGTGATAAATCCAGCTTCCTCCGACGCAAGGTAGTAAAGGGCATTTGCCACGTCCTGCACCGTTCCCAGCCGCATCAGCGGTGTTTCCTCTTTGAGTCCTTCCAACGTCTCCTCATTCAGTTCCCGGTTCATATCGGTCAGGATGACGCCAGGTGCCACACAATTGACCCGGATGCCGGACGGTCCGAGTTCTTTGGCAAGTGCTTTGGTAAAAGAGATCACCGCGCCTTTTGCCGCCGAATACGCGACTTCGCAGGAAGCACCCACCTGTCCCCACATCGACGATACATTTAAAATCACGCCGCCTTCATGCCGGCGCACCATTTCTTTTGCCGCCAGCTTTGAACAGTAAAAGGTTCCCTTGACCGAGGTGTCAAAAACCTTGTCCCATTCTTCGCTGCTCATATCCGTAAACAATCCGATATGGGCAACCGCCGCATTATTGACCAGCACATCCACCCGTCCAAACGCTTTATCAGCCTCTGCAAACAGCCGCTCGACCTGCCGCTGGTCACGGACGTCCGCCGGTACGGCAACTGCCGACCCGGGACGGACAGCGTTATATGCTGCCGCTGCCTGTTCAATCCGCTCGGGATGCCGGGCATTGAGAATAACGTTAAATCCCTTTTCCCAGAACAGTTTTGCCGTCTGTTCGCCGATCCCGCGCCCGGAACCGGTTACCAGGACGGTACGGACACCCTGCTGCCCGCTCATTTGGAAACGATCTGGTAGCCGTTCTGAGCAAGCAGCTGCTTAACCTCTTCGGCATGAGCCTTGTTTCTGGTTTCCATCTGAAGGCTGAGGAAGCAGGAGTTGATATCCATGTCGATATCGCTTCTGGTATGGCGTACCGAGATGATATTTGCGCCGGTCGAGGCGATGATATCACTGACGTGGGTCAGCTCACCCGGTTTATCCGGCAGCGCAATCGTCACATCCAACAGGCGTCCCTCCATCAGCAGACCTCTCGAGATAACACGGGAGAGGATGTTGACATCGATATTGCCGCCCGAAACGACACAAACGACCTTCTTGCCTTTGATATCAATCTTACCAAACATGCAGGCTGCAACCGAAACGGCTCCGGCACCTTCCGAAACCATCTTCTGCTGCTCGATCATCGCGAGGATCGCGGTTGCGATCTCGTCGTCGGTGACAGTGACAACCTCGTCTACATACTTTTCACACAGCTGGTAGGTCAGATCGCCCGGATGCTTGACCGCGATACCATCTGCAAAGGTGGATACGCTGTCCAGCGTCAGCTGCTCATGTTCCCGGATGGAATTGTACATCGACGGAGCTCCCGCGGCCTGTACGCCGTAGACCTTGACACGCGGATTGAGCGACTTGACTGCAAACGCCACGCCTGAAACCAGTCCGCCGCCGCCGACCGGCACGACAACCGCATCGACATCCGCAAGATCCGTCAGGATCTCCAGACCAATCGTTCCCTGACCGGCAATAACGTCTTCATCATCATACGGATGGATAAAGGTTTTGCCGGTTTCCTTCTGAATCTCGACTGCACGGGCATATGCGTCATCATAAACCCCCTTGACCAGCACAACCTCAGCACCATAGTTCTTGGTCGCCTCGACCTTGGAGATAGGCGCACCTGCCGGGATGCAGATGGTTGCCTGGATGCCGTTTGCCTTTGCAGCCAGCGCGACACCCTGGGCATGATTGCCTGCCGAGCAGGCGATCACACCTGCGTCCTTTTCTTCCTGGGACAGCTGAGACATTTTATAGTAGGCGCCGCGAACCTTGAACGAACCGGTGACCTGTAAATTTTCCGGCTTGAGGTAGAGTTCACAGCCGGGAACCAATTTCGGCGCCGCGACCAGTTCGGTCGGGTGCAGTACCTTTTTCAGGATAAAAGACGCCTGATAAACTTTATCAAGTGAAAACATAATCATTTCCCTTTCTCATTCCGAAATCTGACCCGCGGGTTGTTGCAAAGGACGGCTCGTGGCATCAGTATATAAGTGGTTTTGTAGGCTCAGGAAACCGTCATCGCCATTGCCCCGGTGCGGATCATCTCCAATACACCAAACGGCTTGAGCATCTCAACAAACGAATTCAGCTGCCGAACGTCACCCGACAGTTCCAGCGCCATTGCGTCGCTTCCGACCTGTAAAACACTTGCATGGAAAGCATTGGCAATCGCGATCAGCTGCGCGCCGCTCTCTTCATCCTTTTTGACCTTGATCATCATGTGTTCCCGCAAAATGACCTTGTCAGCGTCCAGAATTTCGACCGACACAACGTCATACAGCTTGTCCAGCTGTTTTTCCACCTGACGGGCAATCCGGTTGTCGCCGCGCACGACGATGAAAATCTGGGAAACCTCAGGGTTCAGGTTCTGGGCAGCGACAATGCTCTGGATGTTGAAGAAACGGCGGCTGAACAGCGCGCATACACGCTGCAGCAGCCCAGGACAGTTGTGGGCGGTAACCTTAACCAGAATATCTTTTTCCATTTTGTCCCCTCCTCAAATCGTCAGCATCGGTTCTTCGACGGATTTTCCGCCCGGAACCATCGGCAGTACGTTGATATCCTTGTCGATCAGGCAGTTGACCAGCACCGGTTCACCCGCTTCAATCGCCGCTTTCAGTACCGGACGGATATCCTCACGTTTGGCAATCGTCATAGCCTTTACGCCAAAACCTTCAGCCAGCAGTTCATAATTGGTCTTTTTCTCCAGCGTTGTCTGGGAAAATCTCTTGCCGTAAAACAGCCGCTGCCATTGACGGACCATGCCCAGTACGCCATTATTGAACACCAGCTCGATCACCGGGATATTATACCGGGCAGCCGTTGCCAGTTCGTTGCAGTTCATATGGAAAGAGCCATCACCCGCAGCATTGATAACAATGCTGTCCGGGTTGCCCAGCTGGGCGCCCAGCGCAGCACCCAATCCGAAGCCCATCGTTCCCAGACCACCGGAAGTGACCATCTGACGAGGGTGGCGGAAGGTAAAATATTGTGCCGCCCACATCTGATGCTGACCGACTTCGGTGGTAATGATCGCCTCACCGTCTGTCAGCTCGGCAAGCGTCTCAAAGACCTCTTTAGGCGTAACGCCGTCATCTGTCATTGCCTGCTGTGCAAGCGGATATTCGGTCTTCCAGGCGCCGACCTGCCCCATCCATGCGGCATGTTGCATATCAGGCAGTGCCTCACACATCGCCGAAAGGATTGCCTTTGCGTCACCTTTGAGGCGGATATTGACCTCAACATTCTTATTAAACTCCGCCGGGTCGATGTCGATCTGCAAAATCTTGCAGTTCTTGCCGAATGTCCCGGTGTCACAGGTTACACGGTCAGAAAAACGGGTGCCGACCGCGATCAGCAGGTCGCAGTCACGGATACAGTTAGAGGCAGTCTTGGTGCCGTGCATACCCAGCATTCCGATATACCGCTCACTCCGCTGGTCAAAACCGCCCTGGCACATCAGCGAACAGGATACCGGCGCGTCCACCTTCTGTGCAAATGCGGAAAGTTCTTCTGCCGCCTCTGCTGCCAGCACGCCGCCGCCTGCATAAATAAACGGGCGCTCACTCTTTTTGATCATCTCAACCGCCTTCAAGAACCATCCGTGATCCGGCATCGGCGGCTGCTCAATCGGAGCCGGCTGCACAGGGGTATATTCACAGCTCTGGGCAGTGATATCCTTCGGTACATCGATCAGAACCGGTCCCTTGCGGCCCGTCTGTGCAATCCGGAATGCCTCACGGATAATCCCGGCAAGGTCTTCCACCCGGCGAACCAGGAAATTATGCTTGGTAATCGGCATGGTCACCCCGGTGATGTCCACTTCCTGGAAGGAATCAAGCCCCAGCTGCGGGCTGGTGACATTTCCGGTAATCGCAACCACCGGCACTGAATCCATATACGCAGTCGCAATCCCGGTTACCAGATTGGTCGCACCAGGACCACTGGTCGCAAGAACTACGCCGACCTTACCAGTCGAACGTGCATAACCATCAGCTGCATGTGAAGCTCCCTGTTCATGGGAAGTCAGCACATGGCGAATCTCTGGGCATTTATACAGCGCGTCATAAATATTCAGCACCGCACCGCCCGGATAACCAAAAATAGTGTCCACCTTCTGCTCCAGAAGGCACTGTAAGATAATTTCTGAACCTGTCAACAGCATCTGTCCAACATCCTTTCTCTGCGGTAAACTCCTCAAAACCGCGTCCGTGCATGCCTTTTTATCAAAATAAAAAAGCTTTCATCTCACCAAAGAGATGAAAGCTGACAGCTTCCACGGTACCACTCCTGTTGCCACACCTTCCGGCATGACCGCTCATCACGCATCCAGCAATGCGCTTTCCCGTAACGGAGGACTTCCGGACCCGCTTACTTGTTTCCTTTCAGAGGTCTGCTCAGGGGTGATAGAAGGCTTTCTTCCTTACACTGCCTTGCACCGTCCGGCAGCTCTCTGCGGTAAATCCGAAACTTCGTCCCCATCATTGCATTTAAATATTTATACATTATTATAGGCGAATTTACGCAAGATGTCAAGACCAATTCTTACGAAAAGTTTTCCCCTCTTTCATACATTTTCGCCATCAATGCCGTATGCCAACCCCCGGCAGCTGGGCTTTATTCTCCCGCTGTGGCACAGCGGCGATCCTCTGGCAGAGAGAAGCCGCCATGACCGCATTTTTGCCATATCTGCCGCGCAGCCGCTCCACCGTCTGAAACATCCGTTCACTGCGCTCATCCGTCAGCGGACTGGCAAAAAAGCTGGTCTGTACCGGCTGACCCTGCGGGCAGAGGTTGATTGCCCGTACCGTCACCGCGCGTACCGGACGGCTCCAGTCGTATCTCCCGGTAAAAAGCTGGTGCGCGGCTTTGGCAATCGACAGCGGTGCCAGTACCGGTGCAGGGGTCCTGCCCTGAAATTCAGCGTATCCCATCGACTGGTCGCGTACCGCGACCGATACGCCTTCCGCTGCCATCCCTGCCGCATTCAGACGATGGCTGACATCCTGCGCCAGATGGTAGATCATCAGCCATACCTCCTCATTATTGACCAGATCCCTTGTCGCGGTCATGCCATGACCGATGCTTTTGATCGGGTCGCGCCATCCCAGCGGCATGACCGGTGAAGAGTCCTCTCCTGCCGCATATCCGCACAGTACCTCTCCGCCTTTTCCGACTGCCCGTCTGACAGCATCCCGGTCAGCTACCGCAAGCTGTCCTATGGTTTTAATACCGAACTTTACCAGCCGTTTTTCAGTCGCCGGTCCTACACCCCAAAGTGTTCCTACCGGCAGCGGCCAGAGTTTCTGTCGGAAATTTTGCTGTGAGATCACCGTTACTGCGTCCGGTTTTTTCAGATCTGAACCGATCTTGGCAAAAATCTTATTGAAACTGACTCCAATTGACACAGTAATCCCCAGTTTCTCCCGAACTTCCATCCGGATCTTTTCCGCAATCTCCTCTCCGCTGCCAAACAGCCGCCTGCTTCCCGTCACATCCAGCCAGCACTCGTCCAGCCCATACGGTTCCACCAAATCGGTATACTGGGCATAGATCCGCCTTGCTGCGCGTGAAAAAGAAAGATACGCATCAAAATGCGGCGCAACTTCCACCAGTCCCGGGCATTTTTCCTTTGCCTGCCAGATGGGTTCACCGGTCACAATGCCGAAAGCCTTTGCCTCTATCGACTTAGCCAGCACGATACCATGCCTTTCCGCGCGTGACCCGCAGACGATCATAGGCTTTCCGGCCAGTGCGGGATTGAGTTTCTGTTCGATACTGGCATAGCAGTTATTCATATCGGAATGCAGAACCATCCTGCCGCTCATCAGAATCCCTCCCGGAAATATTGAAAACAGCGTGCTTATAAATTCGAATATTCGTTCTGGTTTTAGGATATCATATTTCAAATCAAAAGTCAACGATTTTTTGAAAATTTGTTCTGTCCATTTTCTGGCGTTTCTCCGTCCCATTCCCTTTTATCATGCAAAACAGGGAACCGCCGGGCATCTTGCCCAACAGTTCCCTGTCTGCTATTTATTGAATCTGTTTTTCGCCAATATCCCGGTCATCCCTATCACCGGCTGAGTTCTGCCTCAAAGAAACCGTCCCGTAGTTCGGCATATACCACCAGCTCGACCCAGTCTCCGTTTTCCAGGAACAGCACTTCTTCATTCCCATCCACCGGTACCCGGTAGATGCTGTCGATCGTTTGCAGGTATGCATACGAATTTCCTTCGATGACAGCTGTCTCCACCGGTGCCGTCAGCCGGACGGATACCGTTTCCGCCTGCTCGGGTACACCCTGACCGCCTGCGCCGTACCGTTCGACAAACTGTTTCCAGGTATCCTCAACGGTATCGCCCGCGACAACCTTGGTATAATCCTGCAAATCGACCATTGCGTACTTTTTGATCAGCGCGCCGTCATCTACCAGTGCCATGATATAAACCGGCTGTCCGCCTACGTTGACAAGGCTGGGAAAAGAAGCACGGTAGCCAAAGTTCATGACCAGACCTTCCGCAGCGGTTTTTGCGGAATATTCTTCTGCGCCATAAATATCATACCGGCGAATCTGTCCTGTGTGCTCGTCACACAGGATAAACGCGATATTGGATTCATCGCTTGCCGCAGAGGTGATACCGGTAAAAGCGTTCAGATTCTGACCGACAACCTTGTATCCATAATCGTCCGTACAGGTATAAACGCCAGTTTTGGCAAGCCTTGAATTCCAGAAACCATTGCCGTACAGACCTGCATAGTTGACCAGGCGAACCATGTCATCCGCTGGGAATACGATGCTGACCCAGTCAGGCGCATCGGCAGCAGCATAACGGGTCGTTTTGCCTGTGACCGCATCGCAGACAAGCACACCGTCCGGCACCGGGCATCCAACCAGCCCGACACGGAATTCATAGGTCGTTGCAATCCAGTAAGGATTACCTTCGTTGTCAACCTCAAAATGCACATTATCAAAATAAGCGGTCGGGCAGCTGAATTGCAGATGACGGTAGATGTTTTCATTAAAAAATGCTGTATCTGAGTAGTGAATTGGCTCAGGAAATTCGATATATTCGCTGCTGCCGTCCACCGGATCGACCGATACATAACCGGGGATTCCCTCATTGCGGCGATTGAGCCATTTCCAGAAACCGCCATATCCCATCGTCGCGACCTTTTTAGCCTGACCGTTGACAGTAGTCGTCATAAACTGTCC
Source organism: uncultured Clostridia bacterium (assembly GCA_944385325.1). Taxonomy (GTDB): domain Bacteria; phylum Bacillota; class Clostridia; order Oscillospirales; family Ruminococcaceae; genus Faecivivens. Next base: position 15,136 of record CALWWT010000185.1, read on the forward strand.
CAATTCATACTGGGTTGCCAAAGTGCCAAGCGAGCCGATCTGACGTTTACCCATCGCGGCAGCAGTTGTTGTATCCATTATGGCGATATCGGTAATTTTTCCATTTTCAACAACCTCTACCTCAGAAGAAAAATCGCCGACCGTAATCCGTTCTTCACCTGCTTTCGCATAACGGGAAGCGTTGAACAGCGGTCCGGAAAAGAAATTGATCACCAGAAAAACGACTGCCAGTATCCCAGCCGCTGCAAATCCCAGATATCCTTTCCGATTGGGACGCCCATCGACTGTCAGCGTCCGGAAGCCGAAAATCAGCCGCAGCACACCATATACAATCAACAGGAAAATCAGCGTCCACCATGCCGACGGGTCATGAATGTTGATTGCAGGCGGTGCGTAATAATACAGACCACCGCCCAGCAGCAATGTCAGGACGACCGGCATTACCGCGCGAAAAATCTTACTTTTTGTCATACAGTTATTCCTCCCTTTGGTTATGATTTAATGATATTCAATTTATGGGCAAAAGGCAAGAGGAATAACAAAAATTAAGAGAAAAACGACAAAATCTATAAGCTATAGCCTGCAAAAAAGGCCTTCCGGCAGATACCGAAAGACCGAGCTTGTCGAAAAACACTTTTGGGATTGGCGAACCGACTGCTCAAGATTGGAAAACCCTTTTTTAGAGAACAGCAGGTGCAGGGGCGGACAGTTCGCGTTGCAAACAGGCTTTCTGGGAAAGCCTGCCCTGTGCGCGCCTTGGCGCGCAACCCCCCTAAAAAAACGCAGCCATTGCCGCGGCAAGCGGCAATGGCGGAAAAAGAGGACGAGCGATTGGATTTTATCGACAGCCTGGGTCTTCCGGCAGATGCCGAAAGACCTTTGTCTGACAAATCAATTCAGTTTTAGATCGCCGTCTTTGATCCAGCCCATCTTGCGGAACAGCTTTCCAAAAGCCCAGCAGAGCACCGCGGGCAGTACAAAGCTGATCAGAATCAGCCCAGCCCAGTCAAATGCGGTAATCGAAGCTTTGGCACCATTTGCCACGTCGTTGACCCAGCCGGTATACACGCCGATCTGCCCGACCAGACCGCAGGTGCCCATACCGGACGAAATGGCAGTCCCGTTCATTTCCAGCCCAAAGACGCAGGTTGCAATCGGACCGGTAATCGCCGACGCGATAATCGGTGGGAACCAGATACGCGGATTTTTCAGGATATTGCCCATCTGGAGCATCGATGTGCCGATCCCCTGCGAAACCAGACCGCCGACGCCATTCTCCTTCCAGCTCATGACCGCAAACCCGACCATCTGGGCACAACAGCCGGCAACTGCCGCACCACCTGCCAGCCCGGTCAGGCCAAGGCTTGCACAAATCGCAGCCGACGAAATCGGCAGCGTCAGCGCGATGCCGACCAGCACCGAAATGACGATCCCCATCCAGAAAGGCTGCTGGGTCGTCGCCCAGCGGATAATCTCGCCCAGTGCGCTTGCAGCGGCGCCGATAGCAGGTGCGATCAGCATCGAAAGACCGCATCCGGACAGAATTGTGACACACGGTGTTACGAGAATATCGATTTTCGTTTCTTTGGACACAACTTTGCCCAGCTCTGCCGCAATAATCGCGATGACCAGTACCGACAGCGGTCCGCCTGCACCGCCCAGCGCGTTTGCGGAATACCCGACCGCAGCCAGCGAAAATAAAACCAGCGGCGGACATTTCAGCGCATATCCAATCGCAATAGCCATTGCACAGCCGGACACGCTGTTGCCAAAACTGCCAATCGTTTGCAGAACTTCAATATGCAGCTGCTGTCCAATCGTTGAAAGAATCGTCCCGACCAGCAGCGATGCAAACAAGCCCTGCGCCATAGCACCCAAAGCGTCAATTCCATAGCGTTTCCAGGAAATCTCAATATCTTTTCGTTTCAGAAAAGCCCCTGCCTTACTCACCAACAACACCCTTTCTTTTGTGTTGTTGACATTATACCATACATATGTCTTGACAGATAGCGGTAAAATAGCAGAACCTTCCGCACATTTTGACGATTTTTTGGATAAATTCCAGCTGCATCTAAGCCATCAGTTCTGTTTTCTGACGATGTTATACTCATCGCCAAACTTAAAAAATGGACAATTCACCCTTTCTCCCATCAGGCTCCTCTCATAATCATCCATATCCAATCCGATTTCCAGTACACATTCATACCCGTCAATCTCTTCATTATAGCAATAGTTCATGCAAACTTCGCAGGGATTGCTGACACCCATCTGTAAAACCTCCCAAATCAGAATAAACGAAAAACCTTACAGCAAACGCTGTAAGGTTTTAAACTGGCTGCTCCTGTCAGGCTCGAACTGACGACATCATGATTAACAGTCATGCGCTCTACCGACTGAGCTAAGGAGCAATATCGGAACGCATTTATAATAGCATACTTGCCGGAAAATGTCAAGACTTTTTTAAAATTATGTCTTAAAATACTTTTATCATTCGGTGAGCTGAACCCTGCTTTTTGTCACAGGCTCTGTATCCTTACCGTACAGAGCCCGTTTTCAGCCGGAAACAATGCCAATTATTCCTGGCTTCCTCTCCGATAACTGATCAGAAAACCAACGCTCGCTGAAAAAAAGTCCCGAAACTGTGATACAATTGCGGTATATTCTCCCGAAGCACTGTAAAACTGCTTCGCAAATAACAATATGATCAATGAACCCAGCCCAACTGCTGATATGACTATGATCTGAATGCCATCCCTCCTTTCCGAACGCAACATGCTCTCAGAGATCTTTCCTGCCTGCATTGCAGCAAAGTGATCCGTGATCTGTTCATCCCCAGCTGTGCCAATTTCCGAACGTATACGAAAACCTATCTGCCCGGTACTGCCGCCTGAAATCGTATTACGATACACTCCATCTGTCTTTTTGGCAGTTTCGTCTTCTGACCTGCGTCCAAAATTCCTGCTCATAAAATACCCGAATATTCCGGCAGCAGACGTACGAATAACCACATCAATGGTATTGTTCTGACTTACAGACTCCGCTCCGATGAAAAGGTGAACCGCCATATACGAAAGCAGAATCAGCATAAAAAGTACCAGAACACCATCAGCCAAACATGTTTCCAACAACATTTTTCTCATTTTCCGCAGCAAACTACCACCACCATTCTTTCAGTACCCTATTCACAGAATAATATGCATTTGTTGACCATAAAGATTCTTTTATTTGCCGGAACATTTTTCTTTTGCCGTCATATGATGGAAAGCGAAGAAATGAACTTTGCAAACGCTATATCTGAAAATGGAGAAAAGAGGATATCATGAAAAGGAATCTATTCCCACAAATGGGCAAT
>CALWWT010000186.1 GCA_944385325.1 uncultured Clostridia bacterium
AAAATATACATCCGCCGTCCTCCTTAACAAACATTTATAATATTATTGTAACATATTCTCATCTTTTTGCAAGACAATTCCATCTTAAAATGGGCATGCACCGCTATCGCGGCACATGCCCACTTTACATGCCCACTTTATACTGCAACAATTATTTAAAAAACAGCGGAAGTTCTTCCAGATAAAAAATATCATCCCGTTTGGCAGCATCGCCTTCCGCAAGGACTGCTCCGCGTCCGACAATATTGCCGCCAGCCTTTTCAACCAGCTGTTCCAGCGCCGTCAGGCTCTCACCGGTAGAAATAACATCATCCACAATCAGAACCCGTTTGCCAGCCAGTTTCTGGACGTCCGAGCTTCCCAGCACCAGGTGCTGAACATGGTGGGTCGTAATCGAATTGACGACCACTTCAATCGGATCTATTGTATAAACTTTCGCTTCTTTACGGGCAATTACATGCGGTTTGCCGGAAAGCGCTGACATCTCATAAGCAAGCGGGATACCCTTGCATTCTGCTGTCAGCAGCACATCAAATTCCGGGCTTTTTTTGAGCAGTTCAGCTGCGGTTGCTTTGGTCAGCTCGACATCGCCCAGCATGATAAACGCAGCGATATCCAATGTATCACTGACCGCACAGATCGGCAGTTCACGGGTCAATCCTGCCACATGCAGTGTATATGTTTTCATTTCATACCATTCCTTTGTCTCAAGATATCAAATGACCCGCTGTACCATCATCCGGGAGGCCATGCAAGCAAACGCCCGGCAAGTACATGGAAATGCAGATGCCCAACCGTCTGTCCGCCGTCCTTGCCATCGTTGGCAATCACACGGTAACCATCTTTCAGTCCAAGTTCCACAGCCAGTTTTGCAATGACAGCGTAAATATGCCCGATAACCGCACAGTTTTCCTCATTTACCGCCGAAGGACCGGAAATATGCTGTTTGGGTACAACCAAAAAATGAACCGGAGCCTGCGGATCAATATCGTAAAATGCATAGCAGGTATCGTCCTCATACACCTTTTTGGAAGGGATTTCACCTGCAATGATTTTACAGAATAAACAATCTGCCATTAATAAGCCTCCTTTCGGTTTCTCTCAAGACAGCCAGACGGTTGTCTGGCTGCCATTTTCACACGATCAATTTTCCTGAGCCATCTGCTCAACCAGAGTGTCCAGAATAGCCATTGCCTCGTCGACCCTGAACGGATCGCCGACACCACCCTGAGCGGTATCGGGACGTCCGCCGCCTCTACCGCCGGTCACAGCGCAGACTTCTTTGATGATCTTACCGGCATGGACACCCTTCTTGATTGCTTCGGGACCGACCATGCAGACAAACATCGGTTTTTCCTTGCTGCCGCCGCAGATCAGCGTGCAGGAACAAGGGAACAGGTCGCGCAGTTTATCGCCCATCATACGGATACGTTCAATCGGAGTTCCGGGAATCGAAACATTGAACACCGCAACACCCTTGACACGACGGACATCACGACGCAGCTGTTCCAGCTGACCTTCTGCCAGACGGCCGTTAAGCATGGCAATCTCACGGGCGCTGTCTTTCAGTTCGGCGGTCATCTGCTCCAGTTTATGAGGCAGTTCAGCAGGAGAGGATTTGACAACTGCAGCCGCAGCAGCCAGAGAGTTCTTGAGCCCTTCTGCCATTGCCAGGAAATTAAAGCCGGTAACAGCCTCGATTCTTCTTACACCAGCTGCAACCGATGCTTCGGATACGATCTTGAACAGACCGACCTCACCGGTATTGCCGACGTGGGTACCGCCGCACAGCTCCATCGAATAATCGCCAATCCGGACGACACGAACTGTACTGCCGTATTTTTCGGAGAAGAGCGCCATTGCGCCTTCCTTACGAGCGGTTTCCAGATCCTGTTCATAGTTTTCAACCGGGATGCATTCCATGATCTTATGGTTGATCATTCCTTCAACAGCCGCAATTTCTGCCTGGGTCATCGGCTCAAAATGGGTAAAGTCGAAACGGACCACATGTCCGTCAACCAACTGACCAGCCTGATGGACATGATCGCCCAGTACGGCACGGAGTGCAGCCTGTAAAAGGTGTGCAGCGGTGTGGTTGCGCATAATGGACAGACGACGTTCAGAATCTACCTCTGCACGAACCTTTTCTCCCAGTTCAATGGTGCCTTCCGCGACCACACCGATATGAACGATCTGACCGGTAGGCATCTTTTTCATTGCGGTAACCCGGACAACACCCTTATCACCATTGATCAGACCGGTATCCGAAACCTGACCGCCCGACTCGGTATAGAAAGGGGTCTCGGGAAGGACGACCAGCACTTCGGTGCCTTCGGTTGCCAGCTCAACCGGTTTGCCTTCGCTGAGCAGTCCGGCAATCTCGCTTTCACAGCTCTTAACTTCATAACCGACAAACTTGGTTTCAACCTGCGGCAGATCAAGCTGTTCGCTGTCCCAGGAAGAGCCTCCCTTTGCAAGATAATTTTCACGGGAACGGGTCTTCTGTTCTTTCATATATGCTTCAAAGCCTGCGACGTCAACGGTAAAGTTCTTTTCTGCGACAATATCCTGCGTCAGGTCAACCGGGAATCCATAGGTATCATACAGCTTGAAGACATCCTCGCCGCTCAAAGTATGACCGTTATCAGCAGCAACCTTGTCCATCAGCTGACGCAGCAGGTCAA
>CALWWT010000187.1 GCA_944385325.1 uncultured Clostridia bacterium
CCAGAGCAGCCATAAGATCAAATCCCGCCTTTTTTCCCACAGATACCGCCCAAGCTGCCGAAGCAGTCTGAGCCGGTGTTCATGGCGGTGCGCATTATCATGATTATGCAATCGAATAGCCCATCCCTTTCCGGGTCTGAATCATCCCGCCGGCACCGATCGCCGTCAGCTTTTTGCGCAGCCGCGCGACATTGACCGCAAGGGTATTCTCATCCACAAACGCGTCTGATTCCCAAAGCCTTGTCATCAGGTCATCCCGACTGACAACGGCCGGACGGTTTTCCATCAGCATCTGCAGGATTTTCAGTTCATTTCTGGTCAGTTCAGCCTGTTTTCCCTGGCAGTACGCCTTTCCCTCGGTGAGGTTCAGCATCAGCTCACCGGCGCTCAATACCCGGCTCGACCCGGCAAAATCATAGCTTCGCCGCAGCATTGCCTGCACCTTTGCCGTCAGTACCCCAAGGTCAAACGGCTTTGCGATAAAGTCATCGCCGCCCATATTGATCGCCGTCACGATGTTCATATTGTCCGCTGCCGACGAAATGAAGATCACCGGCACTTTGGAAAAACGCCGTATCTCAGCGCACCAGTAAAATCCACTGTAAAACGGCAGCGTGATATCCATCAGCACCAGCTGCGGGTCATACTCGGTAAACTGCGCCAGCACCCGCTCGAAATCGGTCACCAGCCTGACATCCAATCCCCAGCGTGACAGCTGGCTTGCAATGACGTCGGCAATCACCCGGTCATCTTCCACGACCAGTATCCGATATTCCAACAACCTTCCTCCATTTCCCTTGTCATGGTATCACAATATTCACCTGAATGCAAGTGCATTTTGTGTAAAATCCTTAATCTGACTGGTTTGGCTTTTCCGCTTCCAGCATATTCGGCCATACCCACTCCACCAGGCTGTCCGGGTACGCTTCGTCCAGAAAGCTGCCGATCACCGTCGGCTGGGCAATCCCGTCCTGCCGCTGGGTATACCTTGCAAGTGCCAGCCCGGACAGCAGCGCATCGATCACCATCAGCCCGGTCAGCACCCAGGTCAGGATGGTTCCGGTCAGCACCGGGATTTTTTCGATCAGCCGCGAGAGCCGCGGATACAGTATCTGCACCCATACGACTGCCAATATACCCCAGAAAAACATATACAGTACGTTGGTCCTTCCGCCGATATTCAGCGGCATGTGGCTGTAATCCCAGAAAACCTTTCCAAAGACAATCTCGGTAAAGACGCTGCAGGCGTATTCATACGCGCCGCCCAGCAGAAATCCGCCCAGGAATACATACCTGTCTCCTTTTTTTGCCAGCGGGCTGAGCACGACCGTCAGCACCACCGCACCAAGCCCCCATACGATCGAAAAAGGTCCGTACAGTACGCTTGACCGGCTCATCCAGATCCCAGCCGTAAACCGGACAAAAAACGTCTCGATGATATCGCCCAGCAGCGAACAGATTAAGAATACCCAGAACATCTTGGTCAGTGTCAGCCCGGACGCAAACACCATTCCCTTTGCGGCTGTACCATCCACATCCAGCTGCGGCGGATAGGCGTCCTGCAAACGGATATGGATACGGGCGTTGAGTTTCTGACCAAAGCTGTTGGCACTGTGGCGCAATTGATTAGTCAGTTCCTCGGTCAGCAGCTCTCCCTTGCGGTCTTTCCGCAGCGACCAGATGACCGTGAACACATCCAGCGCAAATACCACACACAGCAGGATGACCGCGATCCGCATGACAAATCCCGGCAGCATATGGTACAGGATAAAGACCAGCGGCTGCAAAAACTCCAGCACTACCATTGCGCCAATTCCCCAGACCAGCGAATAAACTGCGCCCGGCAGTGAACCCAGCATCTCGCGCTTTTGGGCATCCCACATCCGTCTTCCGGTCGTCCGCTCGGCAATCCGGGTCGAGATGATCTCCACCGCGTTGGCAAAAACCATGCATGCGATAAACTGAACCAGATAGTTTCCGCGCAGCGAACCCAAAAATACCAGTATCAGCACCATCGTGATTCCATACGACGGGCATACCGGTCCTGAAAGCATCCCCGGGTCGATAAAACGTCTCCGTTTGACCGACATAACAGCCACTTCCAGGCACCACCCCAGAAAACTGTATAGAAAGAAGTAGCTGGTCAGTTCGGTAAAAGTATAATGCATAAAAATCCTTTCCGGACAGCAAACAAGTTGGCTCGCTGCGTCCTCTGGTTCATCAGTTTGATTCCAGTGTATCACACCGCCCATAAAAAGGCAACTACCGCCTAAAAATTTTGTCGACAATGCGTTTAAGGCGGGTACCCTCCGGTATCCGCCCATCTCTGCCCCAATATTCAGCCGGCAATCCGGCAAACCGCCTGCATTCCACAGGAACTAAACAGCATCCATACCGCTCCTGCCAGCATCATCAGTATCAGCGCCGACACACGTTTCATCCCGTATCCTCCTTACCTTCCCGGATGCCACTCTGCCAGTTCTCTCCGGCTTACCAGCGCTGGCAAAACAATGACGAGCGCTGCGCCAGCAGCCATAATTCCAACCATCCATTTGAGAATTCTCATATTTTGTCCGTCCTTTCTTCCCTTACCGTCCAATCGGTTTTCCGGCAGGATGCCGGCTGTAATCGCCGACGATCTTATAATAAGTCCGCGCCGTCAAAAGGTATACGACTACATATACCACCGCGAAAATCATAAAGGTGATGGCAACGCAAAGAGCAAACAATCCGGTATTTTTCAGCGCGAACAGTTGCAGCATCCGTGAAACCATCGGGAATGCCACCGCAACATGTACACCAGCCACCAGCAGCGGCAGGAAAAAGACCATCAGCACCTGTGTTCCGATACTCTTTTTGACGGTACGGGTATCCATGCCAACCTTCTGCATGATGACAAAGCGTTCCCGGTCGTCATATCCTTCGGACACCTGTTTATA